>CBFHXC010000012.1:0-54574 GCA_965659695.1 Rhodospirillales bacterium | reverse complement strand
GCGTAAAATCGGTCATGTAGGTGCTGAGTTCTTTGTTCATCTCTTCTGACAGTTGCAGATCTTCGTAGTCGTTGACCTTGATATTCAACTGACGGAGCGTGACCCGCAGAGAGAACACATCGTAACTGGGCATTTTTCCAATATTGCGCAGCATGATCATATCAGGATGTGCGCTTGGATTTTCCCAGCCAAATTCATTTGGTAAATCCAAGATATGAAGTTGGCCGCTGCCCGAATAATCATTGCGAAACAGTTCGATGACGCTATCCAGGTGCGCACTCTTGATCATGCGCGCATTGGCGAGTCCAGGTGACTCAAGCGGCAGAATCTTCAACGGCAGGATGTGCAGGGCATCGCGCTCGTTTTCGATCAGGATCGACGAATTTTCTTCTTCCGACATGGACGACTACCTGTTTGCGTACCGGGTGATTTATCAGATATGACACAGTAATTCCATTTATCCGGCAAAAGGCTAGGCCGGATGGCGGATGCAGGAAAGCGTTCTATGCCAAGATATCGTCTCACCCTTGAATATGATGGCGGCCCTTTTGTCGGCTGGCAACGCCAAGACAGCGGTTTGGGCGTACAAGCAGTTTTGGAAGACGCTATTTGCAATCTATGTGGCGAAGATGCGCTTGTATACGGGGCGGGGCGGACGGATTCCGGCGTTCACGCCACCGGGCAGATCGCGCATGTCGATATCAACCGGGAATTCACCGCTGATAAGCTTCGAGATGCATTGAACTATCACGTTCGGCCGCATCCGGTGGCGGTGATCGACGCCCAAATCGTCGGTGAAGAATTCCATGCCCGGTTTTCTGCGACAAAGCGTGCGTATTTGTATCGCATTTTGAACCGACGCCCGCAGCCCGTGTTGGATGACGGGCGCGTATGGTGGGTGGCGGTGCCGCTTGATGCCAAGGCCATGCATGATGCGGCGCAGGTACTGGTCGGCCATCATGATTTTACGACCTTTCGCGCGACGGGGTGCCAATCCGACAGCCCGGTCAAAACACTCGACCGATTGGATGTGTCGCGGTACGGCGATGAAATTCATTTGATTGTCGAGGCCCGGTCGTTTCTACATCACCAGGTGCGCAACTTTGCCGGGTCGTTGAAGTTGGTCGGCGAGGGGAAATGGCGCCGCCGCGATTTGGAACGCGCACTGGCCGCCAAGGACCGCGCCGCCGGCGGTCCGACCGCGCCGCCGGACGGGTTATACCTGACACGGGTTGACTATGATGACCCCGCAGATTGAACTGCGAAGACATTTCAGAAAGAAAATGATAGATGAATAAAATTCCGCTGACGTTGAACAAGAAAGATCCAGAAGATCGCTCTCGCCTGCAAAGCGAACGTGAACTGGCACGCGAGCGGCAGCAACCTGTCGCAGGGTGGTGCGCCGTTGGCTTTGGTGTGGTCTCGATTGTCTTTGGACCGGCGATCATTTTCACGCCGTTGGGCCTGTTGTTTTCGATCATCGCGTTGTTTCGGGGGCAGGCCGGTTGGGGCTTTGTCGGCCTGCTGCTGGGTGTCATCGGTATTCTGGCATCGGTGGTCACATGGATTTTGATCGGTGCAGGTGCGGCGTACGCGGTTTTTGATTGGAACAGTATTCTCAGTCCGGTCTACGACATGATGCGCGACGGACTGGATATCTGATCGGTGCTTTTCGGTGCTGGTGCTAGCCAAACACCAAGCTGTGTGAAAACCCTTCCCACACCAGGGCGACAATCAGATCAAGGGCGACAACGGTGACGGCGGGACCGGTTTCAATTTCCAGAACCGTGCGCGCGACGAACCATCCAAACATCATCACATAGGTCAGCATCATCACGCCCAGTAACGCACGGGCTTCGTCGGGTGCACCCAGCGCGCCCAGCACCAAATGCATCAGCAGGAATAAGCCGTTTTGAACGACGGCCGTCCAGTTATAAGCAGTGATGAAGCGGGGATAGCGATCATCTCGGCCCATAAACACCAAAAGATGAAAAGCGATCACCGGAAACAACAGCCAGCCCACGGTATATGACAGCCCTTCGAACATGATGGATGTCAGAACCGGCGTGCCCTCGGGCGAGCTAAACCCGTCGATGGCGATCCACATGATTACCATGGGTGCAACGATGAGCGCGGCTACGAACGAGAACCACGCCTCGGCAGCTGAATTACCAAATGCTTCCGCGCCCGACGCGTCGAAACGCGCCAGCTTCAATGCGCCCGTTAGTTGGGCCCGAATGACGAGCCCCGGTGGCATTACGTCGATCTCTCAAAAAAGCGGTTCAGGGCGACTTCATAGACGTCGGCCAACTGATGTATGTCGTCGACGTTACTGAATTCATCGACCTTGTGAGCGGTTTGATTGATCAGGCCGTACTCGACGACGGGGCAGTGATCTTTGATGAACCGCGCATCGGACGTACCGCCGGTAGTGCTGAGTTCTGGGACAGCGCCCGTCACATCGGTCACTGCGCCGCTCATGACCTCACTTAATGGCCCTGGGGGCGTTAAGAAACTTTCGCCTGATACACGAATACGCATATCGTACCCGCCGCCCGCTTGATCCAATCGGTCGCGCAAGATTTTCTCGACACCAGCGGATGTGTGCAGATCGTTAAACCGGACGTTCACCCGCGCCTCGGCCTTGGCCGGGATCACGTTGGTGGCTTCGTTGGCCACATCGACTGTGGTCACTTGCAGTGTGGTCGCTGGGAAATGGTCGGACCCTTCGTCCAGCGGGACATTGGTCAACGATGTCAGCAGGTTTAACATTTTGTGGATCGGGTTGTCGGCCAAATGCGGATAGGCAGAATGCCCCTGCACGCCATCAACGGTCAGCCAGACGTTCATCGATCCGCGGCGGCCGATCTTGATCATGTCGGTCAGGTTTTTGGGGTTGGTTGGTTCGCCAACGACGCACGCATCAATGGTCTCGCCACGCTCGGCCAACCAATCCAAAACCTTTTTAGTGCCGTTGGTGGCATCGCCTTCTTCATCGCCGGTGATCAGGAAACTGATCGACCCACCAAAATCGGTGCCATGCTTCTCTACGAACCGCGCCGTCGCGGCCATCATACAAGCGACTGCACATTTCATGTCGGCGGCACCGCGCCCATACAACTTGCCGTCGCGGACTTCGGGGGTGAACGGATCGGATGCCCAATCGTCCACATTTCCGGGCGGCACCACATCGGTGTGGCCGGCCCAGCAGAAGTTAGATCCTTCGGTGCCCAGGCGCGCGTAGACGTTGCGCGTCGGCTCGCCCGCCGGATCATCGAACGTCAGGTCATGACACTCGAACCCCAGCGGGGTTAAGAAATCGATCAGCACATCCAGCGCACCCGCGTCGATGGGCGTCACACTTGCGTGGCGGATCAGCTCTTCGGATAGCGTAAGCGGATTATGTCCGGAGGAGGTCATTGATCGATGTCTTGGACCGGGTCTGTTCATCAACACGCTTCACGATCACGGCGCAGGCCAGTGATGGGCCAGGGGTACCGTCGGGCAATGGCTTGCCGGGCATGGCACCTGGCACCACAACCGAATATGCAGGCACACGACCATAGAAAATTTCGCCGGTGTTGCGGTCGATGATCTTGGTCGATGATGTGATGAAAACGCCCATGGAAAGCACAGAACCTTCTTCGATGACGACGCCTTCGACGACTTCGGATCGTGCCCCGATGAAGCAGTTGTCTTCGATGATGACGGGGCCTGCTTGCAATGGTTCCAATACGCCGCCGATGCCGACACCGCCCGACAGATGGACATTCTTGCCGATTTGTGCGCAGGATCCGACGGTGACCCAGGTATCGACCATGGTACCCTCGTCAACATAGGCGCCTAAGTTGACAAAGCTTGGCATCAGGATTGCGTCTTTGCCGATAAAGGCGGAGTGGCGGACGATGGTGCCGGGAACTGCACGGAAACCTGCGCTGCGGAAATCATCGGCAGTCATTTTTTCAAACTTGGATGGAACCTTATCCCACCAGTGCGCGCCACCAGGGCCGCCAGGGATCATTTCCATATCGTTCAGGCGGAATGACAACAGCACAGCTTTTTTCAGCCATTGGTTGACGACCCACTCGCCACTGGTTTTTTTTGCAACACGGCGCTCGCCGGAATCCAGCATGTTCAGTGCGGTTTCAACTGCGTCGCGGACTTCGCCTTTGGTATCCAACGTGACGTTGTCGCGATCTTCCCATGCCGCGTCGATAACCTGTTCCAATTGGGCGCTGTCCATAGCCGTGGTCTCCGTAAAATATTATGAATTGGTTGCGCCCGGAATGTGGCGATTGCGGCTCATTTAGTCAATGGGGGAGGTGTTGATATACCCCCTCACCTAACCTCTCCCCCTAAAAAGGGGAGAGGGATTAGAAAGAGCAATTTGAATCCGAGAGTCCCTCTCCCTCATGAAATGGGGGAGAGGACAGTTGAGGGGGCTAAACCACCGTATGTGCCGGTTTGCCTTCAACGCCTTTGTATAAAACCCCCTGGCGCAGTGCCATGATCCGGTCGTGTTCGGCCATGGCGGCGGCGTCCATGTCGGCCTCGGGTGGGGTTTCAAGAATGAAGTTCCCGTGGGTGTCTTCGCCGCGCACCAGCCATGCGCTGTCGCCTTCGGCGTTGATCTGTTTTACGTGCGGCGCGATGAAGCGAATGGCGATGCCGATCCGGCGCTCATCGGATTGATTAGGGGCGGACGCATGCACTGTGCGGATATTGTGCAGCGAAATCTCACCCGGCTCCAATTCCAGATAGACAGCATCATCCTCGTTCACATCGACGGCGATTTCCTGGCCGCGCGTCAGCAGATTTTCCTGGGCCAGAGTGTCCTTGTGTTCAACCTGTTCCCATTTGTGGGTGCCGGGCATCATCTTCATACAGCCCGATTGTTTATTGGCGGGGGACAACGCGATCCATGCGGTGACCACGTCGGGCTTGGACAACCCCCAATACGTGCTGTCCTGATGCCACGATACGTAGGATGGGGAATTCGCATCCTTCACAAACAGGCTCAGGCCCCAGACCATCAGGTTCGGGCCCATGACGTCCTCGACTGCGTCCAGAATTTTTGGGTGCTGGCCCAGATCACGTGCCCAAGTCTGCAATAGATAGAGTTTTTGCCCCTTGGACATTTCATACCAACCCTCGTGAGCGGCCTCGTAGGCTTCGAATTTTTTTCGAAAATCAGCGGTTTCCGCATCATCCAATGCGCGGATCGGCGCGGCGAACCCATCGCGATGATAATTGGCGACTTGTTCGTCGGTTAAGGCTTTTGGCATGTGATCGTCTCCCCAATTCTTTGCAGCATTTTAAACTCCATGCCGGGGGTGACGCCAATTTTTCATGGTTCGGAGAGCGTGATTTCGAAACGAAAAACGGAGCGACGCTGATTGCATCGCTCCGTTCATAAAGTCGCCTAAAAGGGGGGGATAGTTTAGGCGGCTTGTGTGTCGACTTGTGCTTTGCTTTTCAAATAGCTCAGCATCGTATCGGCATCGGAGACTTCAAATGGGTCGGTTGGGCAGTTGTCGCCGAAATCGGGCTCTTCGAACAGATGTTCGATTTCGCCATTGTCGACAACCATGGAATAACGCCAGGAGCGCATACCGAAGCCGAGGTTCGATTTGTCAACCAGCATGCCCATTTTACGGGTGAACTCGCCGTTGCCGTCTGGCAGCAAGAAAACGTTCTCGGCTTTCTGGCTGAGGCCCCACTGATACATGGTGAACGCGTCGTTGACAGATAGGCAGATCACGGCGTCTACGCCCAGTTCTTGGAATTCAGCAAAGAGCTCTTCGTAGCGTGGAAGGTGGCTGGTGGAACACGTTGGGGTAAAGGCACCCGGCAGCGAAAATACGACAACGCGCTTACCGTCGAAAATTTCGGATGTGGTTAGGTCTATCCATTCGAATGGGTTCGGGCCTTCAATGGCGTCGTTTCGGACACGGGTTTTAAAAGTTACATTTGGCACACGATTTGGCATCAATCTCACTCCAATTAGGGCAATTCAGTTTTGATCTCTCACGCTCAACGACGGTGTGGAATTAATATGCCTTCGCAGGTGCAATATTAGAAATCGTTTGTTTATATCGGAACGATAAGTTTTGCCGATTATGAATTAATACATTGGATGACGTGTCATGCCGCTCCTGCATTCAGGTATTTCCGTTTTGGGATAATGATGTCGTTTTGGGTGGATCATGCTTTCGTCATGATTTGAAGCTTGGGACGTTAAGGATTTTCAGATGAAAGAACATGTGCAGGCGGCGGTGATTGGTGGCGGCGTTGTTGGGTGCAGTGTGCTTTATCACCTGACCAAGCTGGGCTGGGCTGACGTTTGTTTGATCGAGCGCTCGGAGCTCACATCTGGCTCCACATGGCATGCGGCAGGGGGCTTTCACACGCTTAACGGTGATCCCAATGTCGCCAAGTTGCAGGACTACACGATCAAATTGTATCAGGAAATCGAAGAGATTTCTGGCCAGTCCTGCGGCCTGCATCTGACCGGCGGTGTGATGTTGGCGGCCAACGATGCCCGCATGGATTTCCTGAAGCTCGCCCGGGCCAAGGCGCGGTACCTGGGCATGCAGGATATGGAAATCATCAGCGTTGATGAAGCAGCTGATCTGTTTCCGCTGATGGATAAATCCAAATTTGTCGGTGCCATGTACAACGCTGACGAGGGGCACTTGGATCCGTCCGGTACGACGCATGCCTATGCCAAGGCGGCGCAAGTTCAAGGGGCAGAGATTTATCTGCGCAATCGCGTCGTCGATTTACAGCACCGCCCCGATGGCACGTGGGATGTGATCACCGAACAGGGCACGATCCACGCTGATCATGTGGTCAACGCGGGTGGCCTGTGGGCGCGCGAATGCGGCCGCATGGTGGGGCTGGAGTTACCGGTTCTGGCCATGGAACACATGTATATGCTGACCGAAGACATGCCCGAAGTTGCGGAAATCAACGAGGCCTCTGGCAAAGAAGTGCTGCACGCGATCGATTTCGAGGGCGAGATTTACATGCGCCAGGAACGCGGTGGCATGTTGATGGGCACCTATGAAAAGGCCGGCAAGCCGTGGTCCGAACACTCCACACCGTGGGAGTTTGGTCACGAGTTGTTGCAACCCGATTTGGACCGGATCATTCCATCGCTTGAAGTTGGCTTCTCTCACTTCCCGGCGTTTGAGCGCGCGGGCATTAAACAAATCAGCAATGGGCCGTTCACGTTTGCCCCCGATGGCAACCCGATGATCGGCCCGGTTCGCGGGCTTCAGAATTACTGGTGTGCGTGTGCGGTGATGGCCGGCTTCAGCCAGGGTGGTGACGTCGGTTTGGCGCTCGCCAGTTGGATGGTCGATGGTGATCCCGGTATGGATGTCTGGGGCATGGACATCGCGCGCTTCGGTGACTGGACCAACATGGCCTACACCAGTGCCAAGGTGCAGGAGAATTATTCCAGGCGCTTTTCGATCCGTTACCCAAACGAAGAGCTTGAGGCCGCGCGCCCGTTCCGCACCACGCCGATGTATGGGGTTCACAAATTCAACAACGCCGTGTTTGGTGCCACGGTCGGGATTGAACATCCGCTCTGGTTCGCACCCGATGGCATGGAGCCGGTTGAGGATGTGACCTTCCGACGCTCAAACGCGTTTTCTGTCGTTGCCGCCGAATGCAATGCGGTGCGCACGGGCGTTGGCATCATCGAAACGTCGACGTTTGCGAAAATCGAAGTCACCGGTGCTGGGGCGCGGGACTGGCTGGATGGCATTATGGCCGGGCGGATTCCAAAACCGGGACGCACGGCGCTCAACCCCATGCTCAATAATGCGGGCAAAGTCATTGGTGATTTCACGGTGTCGTGCTTAACCGACGAGAGGTTCTTTATCTTTGGTTCCGGTTTGGCAGAGACCTATCATCTGCGCCTCCTCGAAGCGGCATTGCCGGATCGCGGTGTTGCTATTCATGCGCATGGGTTGAATTTGGTTGGCCTATCATTGGCCGGCCCGAAATCGACAGATGTATTGTCGGGTTTGACATCCGAAGACATCACCGGCAACGCATTCCCCTTCATGTCGTTTGCCGACATGCGGATTGGGTTGGTGCCAGCCATGGTCGGGCGCATCACCTTTACGGGCGATTTAGGTTATGAAATCTGGTGCAAGCCGGAACACCAGATCGCACTTTATGAAACGTTGATGGCGGCGGGGGCAGCGTACGGCATCCAGAACTTTGGTGGCCGCGCGCTTAAATCACTGTCGCTTGAAAAATCGTTCGGGTCGTGGGCGACGGAGTACCGCCCGATTTATGGGTTAGCGGAAACCGGCCTAGACCGCTTCGCGAAACACGACAAGCCCGCGTTTTGGGGCCGGGATGCGGCCCTCAAAGAACGCGATAACGGCCCGGAACGTGAACTCTGCCTGTTTGATATCGATGCGGGCAACGCCGACTGCATCGGCGACGAGCCGATTTGGCATGACGGCAAGGTCATTGGTTGGATCACGTCGGGCGCCTTTGCGCATCACGTCGGCAAATCGCTGGCTTTGGGCTATATCGAAAGTGGCGTGTTTGAGAATGGCGGGACTGACGACTACGAAGTCGAGATCATCGGTGATCGCCGTAGTGCTACGATTTTGCTCGATCCCCCGTTCGATCCGACCGGGGCACGTATGCGTGGATGATAAAAAGCTTAAGTCATCCCGGACTTGGTCCGGGATCAACTCTCCGGCAGTTGATTCCGGCCTGCGCCGGAATGACAACAAGTAGCAGCGGCATTCCAAATAGCTTAAGCCGCCACACCCTCATGTGTATTCAACGTCGCAACCACCGCGTCTGCGGCCTCACGGCCTTTGGTCACAAAGTGGGTTGAGAAAAACTCGATATGTTCCTTGGCCCCTTCGGCGAATTGATGCGGTGTAAGGACAACCGAGAACACGGGCGTTTCGGTTTTTAATTGCACATCCATCAGCCCCGACACCACGGCGTCGGCGACAAACTCGTGCCGGTAAATCCCACCATCAACAACGAACGCCGCACCGACAACTGCGGCAACATTGGTGTCCTTGGCGGCTTTCTGGGCCAACAGGGGGATTTCGAACGCGCCCGGTACATCATGCACGACGATTTCGTAATCGGCGGCGTTATGCTCGGCCATGCGGGCTCGGAACCCGATTAGGGCTTGATCGACAATATCCGCATGCCAGCGGGCTTTGATGAAAACGATTTTCTGGGTCATTGCAGTACTCTCCAAAACACAAGACAGCACGCAATCGGGACAGACACGCTGGGCCACGTGACCACAACGTACCCTGTTCTCTCACATCCGGACTATGACCGTCGGCACCGGCATCTCACCGGTTCTGCTGACCCCATCGAAGCTGATGGGCGCTCGCGGGCTCACATCATTTGATGCATACCGCCGGTGGGGAGTTTCACCCCGCCCCGAGAACGTATCTCTTATATAGTCCACCCATACCGCCTTGACGAGAGGTAACAGCTAGAAGCTGTGCGGTGTTGACACTTTTTTGGATAGGTGGATTGCTCCTATGAAATAATCGAAGGAGCAATCACCATGCCCATCAGCCCAGAATTATATGCCGCCTATGTATTGGCGACGGTCATTTTGATTTTGATGCCGGGGCCGATTGTCACGTTGGTGATTGCAAACTCGTTGGCCTATGGGACAAGGACGGGTGTGAACTCTGCGCTGGGGGCCAGCGTTGGTAATGCCGTATTGGCCATTGGCGGTGCTTTTGGTTTGGCGGCTCTCCTTGGACTGCTTGCCGATGTGTTTGATATCATCCGTTATGTGGGGGCGGCGTATCTGATTTATTTGGGCATCAAAGCGTGGCGGGCGAAACCCGACGTGCTGGACGACACCAAGCCGATGAAAAGTAAAAAGGCCGTCTAGGGGCAGGGGTTCGTCGTTGCCATCACAAACCCAAAAACGCTCTTGTTCTACGCCGCATTCTTTCCGCAGTTCATTGATCCGTCGCAACCCGCCGCGCCGCAACTGGCATTGCTGGCGGTGACGTTTGTTGTCATCGCGACGACTCTGGACTGCATGTACGCATTACTTGCGGGTCGCTTGCGGGGCTACTTCAACGACACCAAGCGTGCGCGCATCCGAAATCGAATCACGGGTGGATTGCTGATCGGCACCGGCATCGGCATGGCGCTGGCGAGGCGGTAGTCGATTTTACCGGGCAGATAGTTGACCCCGGCCTTCGCCGGGGAGACGTGGTGTATGTAGCGTTTTGACCTAAGCCTTCGCCGGGGCGGCGTGGTGTATGTAGCGTTTTGACCTAAACCTTCGCCGGGGCGACGGTTTAAAATGGTTTGTTGACCCAGTTATTCGCAGAGATAACGAAGTATTTGTGGCTTAAATACTTTAGCCTTCGTTAGTGTGATGATAGTGGGAATTATATTTTTACGCGTCATTCCGGCGTAGGCCGGAATCAACCGTTGGCGATTTGATCCCATAAATCTCGCCATTCTGGATTGTCTTTTTCGACGAGATTGATTTTCCAATTACGTTGCCAGTTCTTGATCGCTTTCTCGCGTGCGATGGCTTCTCGAATGTCCTTGTGTGTTTCGAAATAGACGAGCGAATAACAGCCATAGCGCCGTGTGAAGCTATGTCTATCTCCAGCCTTATGCTGAAATACCCTGCGAATAAGGTCCGAAGTCACGCCAACGTATAGCGTCGCCCTCGGCCTGTTCGACATAATGTAAACATAGCTGTTTCGGTCCATACATTTTGGTATGGAAGTTTCGAGCCATGTTTTTCAGAGCTAAACCCGTTCAATATCCACAAACGTCTCGTTGTAGGCCGCACCGTCTTCGATGTCGGCACGGACATCGACGGGGATGAGCGCATTGACGGTTTGACCCGTTGCACTGGTTGAACACCAGGTCCCCTTGGGTGAATACAGCACGCCCGGGCGCACCGCATCGGTGACAACAGCTTTTAATTCGACCGCGCCGTGATCATTGGACACCCTGATCAACATGCCTTCGGAAATATCATGCGCTGCGGCGTCAGCTGGATTGATTTCAACCAACTCGGCCCCATCAGATGGACTACATCCACCGAACGTCGCATTGGTCCGTTTGGATGATGACGGAGAGATAATCGCGAATGGACGGTCACGGGTGACGCGCTCAAACGTGGGTACGCCGCGGCCCCATTTTTCTTCCATTTCCTGGCTGAACAGTTCGATTTTCCCCGATGGCGTTTTCGGCGTCACGGTTTTGCACATGATCATCGGCTCGCCATCCTGGACCGACATATCAAAGGCCCGGTCCAAGGGGATGGAACTTGCCTTCATCCCATCCAGGCGGGGATCTCCTGCGGGCACGGCGGCATCGATCAACTCTTCGTCGGTTTCTTTGAACATCGGATCATCGTAGCCAAACCGCGCGGCCAAGCGGCGGAAGATTTCCGTGTTGGGTAATGACTCACCCACACACGGAATTGCGGGTTCGGCGCGCTGCAAATAACTGTGCCCATACGATCCATAAATATCGGCATATTCAAAATGACTGGCGGCGGGTAGCACCACATCGCAATACATCATGCTATCGGTCATTGCCACGTCGCAGCCGACGGTGAACAGGTCTTCGCGGCTGAGGCCTTGGCGCATCCGGTTTTGATCCGGGTGCACAGCAATCGGGTTGTGGTTATAGATAAAGACCGCAGCGATGGGGGTCTTCATTTGGTCGTCATTTAGCAATCTGCCCACATCAACAATATTGAATGTGCGGGTGTTGTCCGGGATCAGATCAGGGCGCTGCAAAACGTCGGTGGTTTTTGGGATCGCCAGTCCGGGCTTGGCGAACACGCCAGCACCCAACTGGCCGAAGTTTCCGGTCAGGGCCTGTAACGCCATGGCGGCGCGAATACCCGATCCGCCGCTGCGTCCACGTTCGATACCGTTGCCAACGGAAACAGATACGCATTCGGCGGCCCCATACCAATCCGCCATCTGCGAGAATTGTTCGGTGCTGATGCCCGTCAACTCGGTCATCAACGCGACATCGTATTTTCGAGCTTCGGTCATGAAGGCGTCGAATCCCTCGACCCATTCGGCAATGAACGCTTCATCGATGTTGCCGCGACGCTCAAACTCGGCAGCGAGTGCCATGGCGAGGACGACATCGGTGCCGGGTTCGATCTGCAGATACATGTCGGCTTGCGCTGCGATCTTGATCCGTTTGGGATCGATCACAATCAGCTTGGCGCCTTGGGCGCGGGCTTTTTTGATGACACTGGCCAAGTGCAAATTTGACACCGTGACGTTGTTGCCCCAGACGACAATCAGATCAGCGTGCTGGGCTTGTTCTGGGGACATACCAGGGGCCGCGCCGAATAGACTTGTATAGGCGGTGCCGCGCACACCGCCGCATAACGGTCCACGGTTCAACAGTGTCGCACCCATTTTATGAAAGAACCGACGGTCCATCGAACCCGCCGCCAACTCGCCATGTGGACCGGCATAGTTGAACGGCAGTACAGATTGTGGCCCGTGGCGTTTGATGGCCGATGATAATCCGGCGTGCACCAGATCAAGCGCCGCGTCCCATGAAATCTGTTCGAACTGATCGGACCCACGTGGCCCGACACGTTTCAACGGGTGTGTCAGACGGTTGGCCCCATGAACGAATTCCGGATACGACGTTTTGACCTTGTTGCAGATCGCACCGCCCGTATAGGGGTTCGCGCGCGATCCTTTGACCGAGATGATTTTATCGTTTTCGACCTCAACACTCAGGCTGCAGGTATCGGGGCAATCCAACGGGCAAACGCTGGGCTTGGTTTGAATAGTCATGGTTTCGACCTCAATGTTCGGCAATTTCGATTGGTTCTATTGAATGTCGGAAAGGCAATCAATGACAGAACCATTTTTGATTTTGTGTGCTGACCATTCCATTCTGATCAGAGCGGGTTACCCCCTCACCTAACCTCTCCCCCTTTGAGGGGGAGAGGGATGAGATCGCGAAATGTTAATACAGCGTCCCTCTCCCCTACGAAGTGGGGGAGAGGACAGGTGAGGGGGCGCAAGCACAGCCTTGACCGCAAACCCAACCCGGCGTAGTTTCCCATTATGATGTTGAACGTAGCCAAAGCACTCGACCTACTACTTATCAACCCGGGGTCCTAAGGGGACGTCGGGTCACGCGTGCTTTTTCGGTTTCCGTTTTCTCTGAGTGAGAGACATCATGATTTTCAAGATTTCTAAAATGAACAACGCCACCATCGTATCTGACGTGCTTCGTCATACTTCTCTCTGGCGACTTATCGGCGGTCGCCGGTAAACTGCGGCCCGCCGGCGGCTGTCTTTCGCGCCGTTTTCGCGATTACAATTTTTACACGACATTAAGGCCCTCAGACTAAGATTAGCCCGCGCAGAATGCAGGCGAGAGGCCAAGGAGAACGAAGATGACGACCCAAAAAATGAACCCCGGCAACAAATATGTGGCGTTCGAACAGATTGATTTGCCTGACCGCCAATGGCCAGGCCGGACCATCACCGAAGCACCGATCTGGTGTTCCGTCGATTTGCGCGATGGCAACCAAGCGCTGATCGAACCGATGGGCCCCGAACGCAAACTGCGCATGTTCAAAAAACTGGTCGAGATCGGCTTCAAGGAAATCGAAGTTGGCTTTCCAGCAGCCTCGCAAACCGATTTTGATTTTGTCCGTCAATTGATCGAAGAAGACCTGATCCCCGATGATGTGGCGATCCAGGTGCTGACCCAGTCCCGTGCACCGCTGATCGAACGCACGTACGAATCGATTGCGGGGGCCAAAAAGGCCATCGTGCATTTGTATAACTCAACATCGACCACGCAACGTCGCGTTGTTTTCAATTCTGACATGGCGGGCATCATTAAAATCGCCACCGAGGGCGCTGAATTGGTTAAGAAATTGGCTGATCAGGTCACCGATGGTGATGTGTATTTCGAATATTCCCCCGAGAGCTTTACCGGCACCGAATTGGAATTCGCCAAGGAAATATGTGACGAGGTCATGGACGTGCTGGAACCGACCCCGGATCACAAGGCGATCATCAACCTGCCCGCCACGGTCGAAATGGCGTCACCGAATATCTATGCCGATCAGATTGAATGGATGCACCGCAATTTGAACCGCCGCGATTCTATCGTCCTCAGCCTGCATCCCCACAACGACCGGGGCACCGGCGTTGCCGCTGCAGAATTAGGCGTGATGGCCGGTGCGGACCGGATCGAAGGTACGTTGTTCGGCAATGGCGAACGCACCGGTAACGTCGATGTGGTGACCTTGGCATTGAACATGTTCACCCAGGGCGTCGAACCGGATTTGGATTTCTCAAACATTAACGACGTCATGCGCGTTGCGGAATATTGCAACCAGCTGCCGGTACATCCGCGTCATCCTTATGTCGGTGATTTGGTCTTCACGGCGTTTTCGGGGTCGCACCAAGACGCCATCAAAAAGGGCCTGACCGCAATCAAGACCGCCAATTCTGAAACTTGGGACGTGCCGTACTTGCCGATTGATCCGGCCGATGTGGGCCGCAGTTACGAGGCTGTCATCCGCATCAACTCGCAATCGGGTAAAGGTGGTGTCGCCTATGTGATGGAAACGGATTATGGGTTCGAAATGCCGCGCAAGTTGCAGATCGAATTTTCTGGCGTTGTCCAGGAACATGCCGATGGCACCGGCAAAGAGCTGTCATCCCGCGAGATTTTCGAGATTTTCGAAACCGTGTATTTGGAACAACCAGACGCACGTTTCAAATTCGTCGATCACCGTTCTGTACCCGATACGCACGCGTCCGAAGTGCGTGATATGACGGCGAACATCTTTGATAACGGTAAAGAGGTCGTGTTGAAGGGAAAGGGCACAGGCCCCATCGATGCGTTCCTGACGTCACTGAACGCGCATATCTTGGAAGACCTGAAAGTCGTCAGCTACAACGAACATGCCCTGGGTCACGGTGCCAGCACCGATGCCATCGCCTATGTCGAGATGGAGAAAGCCGATGGCTCGCGGGTGTTCGGTGTTGGCCGCCACGCCAACATCACCAAGGCTTCCCTGACCGCTGTTGTGAGTGCAGTCAACCGCGCATTGGCTTAGTAATTTAGCTAACAGTACCCCCTCACCTAACCTCTCCCCCGGAACGGGGGGAGAGGGATAAGTATGGAAATCTATCGTTAGGGTCCCTCTCTCATGAATGGGTAGAGGGATAAGGTCGCGCAATGGTGATACAGGGTTCCTCTCCACCCATGAAATGGGGGAGAGGACAGGTGAGGGGGCTCTACCCCATCTCCCCACCATCATCGCGGGTGATGGCAATGACGGAAGAGCGGGGAACGGAGACTCCTTCACCTGGAAAATGACTGTTGCCACGTTCGCCCGGATGCTGGATGCCGACGAACATGGTTTTCTTGTCAGCACTCCACGTCAGGCCGGTTATTTCACATTCATTGGGGCCGACCATGAAGCGGCGGATGTCGCCAGTGGCCGGATCACCGACCAGCATTTGATTATTCCCCATCCCGGCGAATTCATCCTTGTTGGAATATTTTCCATCGGTCTGAATCCACAAGTACCCCTGGCTGTCGAAGCGCAAGCCATCTGGGGAATTGAACATGTTGCCCGCGTTGATATTTGACGACCCCGCATAAACATCGTCGTGCACTGTTGGGTTGCCGGCGAGCACGAACAAGTCCCATTGGAACGTATCGGATGTATGATCCTCAGCAGTCGGACGCCAGCGAACGATCTGACCGTATTTGTTGTTTTCGCGGGGATTGGGGCCGCCCGCCGGTGTCGGGTCATCGCCACGGTTGGGCTTCTTGCCGCGATTTTTGTTGTTGGTCAGCGCGCAGTAAATTTCGGCACGTTCTGGATGCGCGGCGACCCACTCTGGGCGATCCATGGTCGTCGCACCCACGGCAGACGCCGCTTGGCGCGTGTGGATACAAATTTCTGATTGCGATGCCATGCCCGTGGTTTCGGGGGTGAGTGCCAACCATTCGCCAGACATATCGTCGTTGAACTTGGCCACATACAAGGTGCCATCATCCAGGAGGTCGGCGTTGTTAAGACCTGGTGCAAATTTCTTCGCACTGACAAATTTATACAAAAATTCGCCGCGTTCATCGTCGCCCAAGTAGACCACGACGCGCCCGTCTGCGTTCACAACCAGTTCGGCGTTTTCGTGTTTGAAACGCCCGAGCGCGGTGCGCTTTTTCGGCGTCGATGTCGGGTCCATCGGATCAAATTCAACCACATACCCAAATCGATTGGGCTCGTTCGGGTGTTTGGCGATATCAAAACGATCATCTGTCATCGCCCACTTGTAACCCCGGTCGCGTTTGCCGATCCCATAGCGATAGAATGCGGGGCTGATATCGATATCCTCGTCGGATGAAGAAAAATAGCCGTTGAAGTTTTCCTCGCACGTTAAATAGGTGCCCCACGGCGTGGTGCCGTTCCCGCAGTTGTTAAAAGTCCCGAGCACGCGGGTCCCCGTCGGGTCGGCAGCCGTTTTCAGAAGATCATGTCCGCGTGCGGGGCCAGTGATATCCATCTGTGTGTCGGCGGTGATGCGGCGACTCTTGGGCGAATCAATAACCGGCGACCAGCGGCCATTGTTGTTGGCGATTTCCATGACTGTGACGCCGTGGCCAGCTTTGCCCTTGCGGATGTCGTCAGCGGTTTCGGGCAATCCACTGTCGCGGTTACCGAACATGATGGATCGATTGACGTATTCGTTGTTGATGACGAGGTAGTGACGGCCCTGATCAGTGAAGAACGACATGCCATCATTGTTGTCGCCAAAGGCACGTTCTTGGGAACTTCCGTCGCCCGGTGATGCATGATCAAACGCGATGCCATCGGACCAAAGCGGGTCACCCCACGAAGCGACCAGATGCCAATTAAAACCGTCGGGAATGATCACAGTATCGGCGGTGCTTGTTTTGATGGGATCAAAGTTCAGGTGCTGCGATGCGCGTGCGGGTATAGGGGTGAGCGCCGTTGAGCCCATGATGAATGCGGCGGTGGACAATGCAACGCCACCGCCTAGAAATTTCCGGCGGCTCAGGGCACGATCAAGGACACCATCGAAATCCGTTTGCTCCGGTGGCGGACGCAGGACTTCGTCATACGCATCAAAAGTATGCTCTAAATCGTCATCCGAATTTTCATTCTTCATTGAAGGCGTCATCCGCAAACTCTAAACCAAGTACATGTATTATGTACGGATCAGCGACACTTTGGTTTTAAATCTGTGTGACAGGTCCATGATGGTTTTTCGACCGTAAAATGGATAAGCCCTCGAATCTCCGGGGCGAAAGGGATATATACCAGTTATGAACTCTGTTTTACCATTTTTACTCGGCCTCGCGATGGTCGCGACATTGGTCATCCTTGTGGTTGGATTGGTCAATTTCGCCCGCAATGGGCCGTTTTATCAGAAGCATTCCAACAATTTGATGCGCGCGCGTGTCATTGGCCAGGGTGTTGCGCTGCTGATATTTGCGGCGATCATGCTCCTCGCGGGCAAGTAATTTACCGACTTCAAGTTCACGA
Source organism: Rhodospirillales bacterium (assembly GCA_965659695.1). Lineage (GTDB taxonomy): Bacteria > Pseudomonadota > Alphaproteobacteria > Rhodospirillales > Casp-alpha2 > UBA4479. The sequence goes on along the minus strand of CBFHXC010000012.1, from coordinate 36,981 downwards.
GGGATCAACGTGGTTACGCTTTCCAAAATCTATACACGTGGCGGTGACGCTGGTGAAACATCGCTGGGTAGCGGTGACCGCGTTAAAAAGCATGACGTGCGCGTTGCTGCCTATGGCACATCTGACGAAGCTAATGCTGTCATCGGGATTGCGCGACTGCATACCAAGGGCGATGTCGATGACATGCTGATGCGCATCCAGAATGATCTGTTCGATTTGGGCGCCGATTTGTGCACGCCAGAAAACGGCAAACGTTCAGAAGGTGCGCTTCGTATTGTCGATGCCCAGGTGGACCGCCTTGAACAAGAAATCGATGCGATGAATGCAGATTTGCAGCCGTTAAGCTCGTTCATTCTGCCGGGCGGATCTGCGGCGGCCAGTTATTTGCATTTGGCCCGCACGGTTTCCAGACGGTGCGAACGGTTGATGACCGAACTCGCCATCTACGAAGATGTGAACCCCGCCGCATTGAAATATATGAACAGGCTGTCCGATCACTTGTTTGTCTTGGCCCGCAAGGTCAATGACAACGGGGCCACTGATGTTCTCTGGGTGCCGGGGCAGAATCGCTAGAAAAATCTGTCATGGAACCCGAATTTTGGCAAAAACGCTGGCAAGACAACAACACCCCCTTTCACGAGGGGAGGCCGAATACACTTCTGATACGACATATCGATTTACTGAATCTGCCAAAAAGTGGGCGGGTTTTTATCCCTTTGTGCGGCAAGACCAAGGATTTTGAGTGGCTGGCGTCGCAGGGCTATCGCGCGGTCGGTGCGGAACTCAGTGAAATCGCGATCCAGCAATTATTCGAAGAACTGAACATGACCCCGACAGTTTCAGAAGTCGGAACACACAAGCATTACGAGGCCCCCGGCATTGATATTTGGGGGGGCGATATTTTTCAGATGACGGCAGAGATCCTCGGCCCCGTTGACGGGACGTTCGACCGTGCTGCCATGGTGGCTATGCCTGCATCGATGCGACAGCAGTATGTGAACAAGGTCGCTGAAATATCTGGTAACGCGCCGCAATTACTGACCTGCTTCGAATATGATCAAAGCTTGCTAGAAGGCCCCCCTTTTGATGTTAAGGAGCCGGAAGTTAGAACACTTTACGCCCAGCACTATGACGTCAGCCTGGTTGAACGCGTGCCGATCCGGGGTGGGTTAAAAGGCAAATGTCCCTCGGATGCCGTACTTTGGAATCTTCGCTCGGGCGATTAATCAGAATTAGTTTTTTTAGCGTGACGACCAAACCAATGTCCCCATTGTCGTTCGGGCAATTCCGGTCCTGTCCCGTTGAACGGTAGAGCATAAATCCTTACGACATTCCCATCGTCATCAAACAACGGCAATCGCATCAAGCTATATTGAAATTCTTCGCCACCTACCGCCGCAATGGTGTTAACCACAAAAGGTGCCTTTTTTCTTACGATGAGGGCATTCTCCTTGGTGATCTTCAAAGACACTAAGTCTGGCGTGATATCGCTGACGAACCGGTTTGTGTAGTCCTCTCCATGGGATTGCACACGATCAGAACCAAAGAATCGATATCGGTAGTCTCGACCCCTATCAATCACATCATAGATCATTGAGGCAGGAATCATGCGAATGGGTAGATCATCCAGATAAAATTTAGAATAATGCGTCCCTAATTCCCCATCTGCCAGAGATTGCCAGCGCTCAAACACCAATCGCGGCCCTTCTGGCAGAGCATCTGCTGAAGGGGCAATCATTTCCGCGCTAATGATCTTTCGATATTTATATTCGTCGTCATTCATGAGTTTTTTGTTTTCAACGGCTTAAAGGGAAACCGAGATGGGCGCGATTGATTTCGAATCTAGATGCAAAACTGATATTGGGCTAGCACTGATGAAAACACACTGTCGTTTATTGTAACACATTCGTCGCAAACGTGGCTTGACCCTGAATATGGCGAGCCCTAGTGTTGCGCCTGCGAAAAGAACCGGTTTGGGAGGACTGTTCTTTGATCGTGAGATGTGGGGGAGCCGTGAGGCCGCTTAATCGCGGCACAAGGAGAACTGATGAAGGCACTAGTCGCTGTTAAGCGGGTTGTCGACTACAACGTTAAAATCCGCGTAAAGCCCGATAACTCGGGCGTTGAACTCCAAAATGTCAAAATGTCCATGAACCCATTCGACGAGATTGCCGTCGAAGAGGCCGTGCGTTTGAAGGAAGCTGGCACCGTTGAAGAAGTGATCGCTGTGTCGATCGGCCCTTCGCAGGCGCAAGAAACGATCCGCACCGCACTGGCTATGGGCGCCGACCGTGGCATTCTGGTCGAAACTGAGGATGAGGTTCAGCCTCTCGCAGTTGCAAAAATTCTCAAAGGTCTGGTCGACAAAGAAAGCCCCGATGTGGTGATCGTCGGCAAGCAGGCCATTGATGACGATTCCAACCAAACGGGTCAGATGCTGGCCGCCTTGATGGATTGCCCGCAGGCGACGTTTGCATCCGAAGTTAAAATTGGTGATGGCAGCGTAGAGGTCACGCGTGAGATCGACGGTGGTCTTGAGACCATCAAAGTCAGCCTGCCGATGGTTGTAACAACCGACCTTCGTTTGAACGAACCACGTTACGCGTCACTTCCCAACATCATGAAAGCCAAGAAAAAGCCGATCGATACGGTGACTCCTGGTGATTTGGGCGTCGATACAGCACAACGTTTGAAAACGTTGAAGGTTGAAGAGCCGCCGAAACGTGAAGGTGGCGTCAAAGTCGCCGACGTTGCGGAACTCGTCGATAAACTGAAAAACGAAGCGAAAGTGATCTGATATGGCAAATATTCTTTTATATGTCGATCACGACAACGCATCGGTTAGCCCGGTCACACTGAATGCCGTCACCGCAGCTGCGCAATTGGGCGAAGTCACGGCACTTTGCGCCGGTAGCGGTTGCAACGGTGTCGCTGATGAGGCCGCTAAAATCGCTGGCGTATCCAAGGTTCTGTGCGCTGATGCGGACCATTACCAGTATTCACTGGCTGAAAGCGTCGCTGACTTGATTTTGTCGGTTGCCGATGGCTTTGATTACATCGTTGCCCCGGCTTCGACATCGGGCAAAAACATCATGCCGCGTGTTGCTGCGAAGCTCGACGTTCAGCAGATTTCTGAAATTACGGCTGTTGTTAGCGAAGACACTTTCGTCCGTCCGATCTATGCCGGGAACGCCATGGCGACGGTGCAGTCAACCGATGCTAAAAAGGTGATCACCGTGCGCGCGACCGCTTTTGATGCCGCCGCGGCCGAGGGTGGCTCTGCCGCCGTCGAGAGCATTGATGCGACACCGAAAAGCGATCTGTCTGACTTTGTTGGGCAGAACCTTACGAAATCTGAACGCCCAGAGCTGACAAGCGCTGGCATCGTGATTTCTGGTGGTCGCGGAATGCAGTCGGGCGACAATTTCCCGATGCTTGAAGAAATCGCCGACAAACTGGGTGCTGCCGTGGGTGCATCCCGTGCTGCGGTCGATGCAGGATTTGTGCCCAACGACTATCAGGTTGGCCAAACAGGAAAGGTGGTAGCACCGGACCTATATGTCGCCGTCGGTATTTCAGGTGCGATTCAGCACTTGGCCGGCATGAAGGACAGCAAGGTAATTGTTGCCATTAACAAAGACGAAGAAGCACCGATCTTCCAGGTCGCAGATTACGGGTTGGTTGCCGACTTGTTCGATGCAGTCCCGGCACTCTCTGCTGAACTCAATAAATAAGTTTGGGATGAAACTGAATACAAATGGATAAATTAGTCAGCACCCCGTTTGATGGCGAGGAGAACAAGATGTCAGTGAATATCCAAAAGATCGGCGTGATTGGGGCCGGTCAGATGGGCAGCGGTATTGCCCATGTGTGCGCTCAATCTGGTTTCGATGTTTTCATGCTCGATATGAGCGAAGACGCCCTAGCGACCGGCATAGCACGTATCGAGAAAGATATGGGTAAGTTGGTCAGCCGCGAAAAAATGTCCGAAGACGATATGACCGCAGCCATCGCACGTATCACGACCGGTACGGATTATGCGAACTTTGCCGATTGCGATATCATTATCGAAGCCGCCAGCGAAGACGAAGATGTCAAAAAAGCGATTTTGAAATCTCTTTGTCCGGTTATCAAAGACGAGGCCATTGTCGCGTCGAACACGTCTTCGATTTCAATAACCCGTTTGGGTGCATCGACCGACCGCCCTGGTAAATTCCTTGGTATGCACTTCATGAACCCGGTTCCACGCATGGAATTGGTTGAATTGATCCGCGGTATTGCCACGGATGAAGACACTTACAGCGCTGTTCGTGAATTGGCGGCCAAATTGGGAAAACGTTCGGTGAACGCCGAAGATTTCCCAGCCTTTATCGTGAACCGGATTTTGTTGCCGATGATCAACGAAGCCGTTTACACGCTTTATGAAGGCGTTGGTTCTGTCGACTCCATCGACACCGCCATGAAGTTGGGTACCAACCATCCGATGGGTCCATTGGAATTGGCCGACTTTATTGGTCTGGATACGTGTTTGGCTGTCATGCACGTGCTGCACGACGGTTTGGCCGATACCAAATATCGTCCCTGCCCATTGTTGGTGAAATATGTCGAAGCGGGTTGGCTGGGTCGTAAGACCGGTCGTGGCTTCTACGATTACTCTAGCGATGTGCCCGTGCCAACGCGCTAAGGCATGGTTTGATATTTAAAAATTGGGGTCCTCTTGGGCCCCTTTTTTTGTGCGCTGTCTGCGCTTTTAGGATGGGCAAGGGGTGGCTGTGATCCGCAAAATCTGGTCAAATATGTGAAAGAAGATTGGGGAGACATCAGATGAAAATGAAAGCCGCCGTGGTTTACGAACAAGGCCAGGCCAAACCTTATGCCGACAGCCAAGCCGTAAAGGTCGAGATGGTTGATTTGGACGGACCCGGTGATACCGAGGTTTTGGTCAAGATTGAAGCGGGTGGCGTCTGTCATTCCGATCTTTCGGTGGTGAATGGCAATCGTCAGCGACCGATTCCGATCGTCTTGGGGCACGAGGGCGCAGGCGTTGTTCAAGAAGTCGGTAAGGATGTAAAGGATCTCGCACCAGGTGACCACGTGGCGTTCATTTTTATGCCGAACTGTGGTGAATGCATGCAGTGCCGCTCCGGGCGACCATCTAATTGCGAACAAGGCAACGCTGCCAATGCCGCCGGTCAGCTGTTATCGGGCCAAAAGCGTTTGTCTGTGAATGGGACCGAATTGAACCACTATGCTGGTGTCAGCTGCTTTGCCGAATATGCCGTTTCAGATCATCGTTCATTGGTGAAGTTGCCCAAAGAAATCCCGCTAGAAGTTGCTGCCGTTTTTTCGTGCGCGGTGATCACAGGCGTGGGTGCTGTCGTCAATACAGCCAAGGTGCCGCTGGGGGCATCGGTTGGCGTCGTCGGTTTGGGCGGTGTTGGTTTCTCAGCCATGTTGGGGGCCAAAGCAGCCGGGGCGCGTCAGATCATTGGCATCGACCCATCGAAATACAAAAGGGATATGGCCCGCCAGATGGGCGCGCATCTTGTTTTCGATCCCGGCGACCCAAATGTCGTTGAAAACGTCAAGGACGCCACCGATGGCGGACTGGAGTATGTATTTGAGGCCGTCGGTGAAGTCGAGGCGATCGAGCTCGCCTATGCCGTCACGGGGCGCGGCGGCACCACAACTTCGAGCGGATTGTCTCATCCAACCAAGAACTTCAGTGTCAGCCACGTTCAATTGGTATCCGAAGAACGCACGATTAAGGGCAGCTTCCTTGGCAGTTGCGTCCCGAAACGAGATATCCCCAATTACATTAAGCTGTTCCAAGATGGAAAGTTGCCCGTCGATCAATTGGTCAAAGGGACCATCGACATCGAAGACATCAACGATGCTTTTGATACCCTGGATCGTGCGGAAACAGTGCGCCAAGTCATCACGTTCTCTTAAAAAACCAGAAATCAGGCGTTTTGCCCGCCGAGCGACATCCGCTTGGCGGGTTTTTCTGAGTCTACATCCTGTAACAATTGCTCACGCAGCTTTACGCGTCCGAAATATTAATCTGACGCCGCCCTGACATACTGTCGGCATAGAGATCGGTGTTGCGAGGATAATCCTCGGACCTGTGCAAGTATTCGGAGCGTCAAAAGATGTTAAACGAACTAGCAAGGCAGTATGATTTTTCAAACATATCCGTAATGGTTGCTGAGCATCATACCTACATGCGCCAAACCATGCGAAGTATCTTACGTACCTTTAACATTGGTGAAATCCACGAAGCCGATACACCGTCATACGCGTGGGAGCTTTATTGCAAGGCCCGCCCCGATGTTGTGTTCGCTGATTGGGCGCCCGGTTTTGATGGCATGACCTTGTTGAAGCGCATTCGTCGCGACAAGCACAGCCCCAATGCGTATGTGCCTGTGATCATTGTAACTTCGTTGACCGAACAAGATCATGTGCTGACCGCCAGAGACCTGGGCATGACCGAGTTCATTGCCAAGCCGTTTTCTCCAAAGCTGATTTTCTTGCGCCTAGCTTCGGTGGCTGAAACCCCAAGAGCATTCATTCGCACAGAAGGCTTCTTTGGTCCGGATCGTCGCCGTCGCCGGCTTCCAAATAATCCTGACCGCCGCGAGACGACAGAACAACCCGGCGATTTGCCGGTTGAGCGAACAGATGACCGGGAACCGGCTTAATTCGAACCGATAAAAAAGGGCACGTTATGACACAGTTATTAAAAATGTTCTTTGTAAGCGCCATAACACGTCGTGGAAAATGGCGGGGACGGTATTGTTATGCGCATTGAACAACGCCTGTTAAAGCGGGTCGGACCTAGCCCGCGGACGGTTGCCAGACGCAAAGAACCTGTGTTGTCGCATCTTGTGTCAAAGGTCGCTGTTGCACTGGCAGAGATTGAGGCTATTCAGGAAGTACGTCATCACCGGACTAGTAAATCTCGTCATATAATGACGATGTATCCAGCAGAATAAGCTAATGCCCTGTCAGAGCTCTGTCGTCGATTCGCACGGAATGGACATGAGAACCAAGGGATCAAAAATCTTCATTGCAATAAAATGACGAGATTTTTACCTATCCGTTTCAATGATCAACAATACTCCCTTAATGGGCCCCAAATACTTGTTCTTCGTCACAAATAGTACACCCGTTGGGCACATAACGTTTATTTGAATAAACAAGCAACCTCTGACAAATTTTCGCACACACGGATGATCCTTGTCCGTATCCGACTGATAGCGGCGATACAGAATATCGCCTTAGGAGTGGATGTGCAGAACGAACCAAATCTATCCAATCTGACAGTGCGCCTTGCTGATGGCCCGCTTGAAATCGAAGCCGCACAGCGGCTGCGATATCGGGTTTTCTATGAAGAGATGGGCGCTGTCCCGTCACTGAGCGCACGCCGCACGCAATGCGACGTCGATGATTTTGACGATGTCTGTGATCACCTATTGGTGATCGATAAAGAACGATCCAATGGCCGGCCATTTGTTGTTGGGACATATCGTATGCTACGCCGAGAAAACGCAGCGCGTGTTGGCGGGTTTTATTCCAATCAAGAATACGATCTGAGTTCGCTAATGGAGTATCCCGGCGAAATCGTTGAGCTGGGCCGGTCATGCGTCGATCAAGAATACCGGACTGGCAGTGTTGTCCAGATGCTATGGCGGGGCATTGCTGAGTATCTGGATGAATACGAGATCCAGATGACGTTTGGATGCGCCAGTTTTCCGGGCACCAATCCAAATGCGATTAAATCGGGATTGTCCTACCTTCACCATTTTCATTTGGCGCCCGAAGATATCCGACCGCGCGCATTGGATGGCCAGTACATCGATATGGAAAAGATCAAAGCCGATTGGCTTGACCGCAAGATAGCGCGAAGTGAATTACCACCTCTGATCAAAGGATACCTTCGTCTGGGCGGCGTGGTCGGAGAGGGCGCAGTGATTGATCGTCAATTTAATACAACAGATATTTGTGTGATTGTAGAATGTACCAAAATTACAGAGAGATACCTTCGCCATTACAAGCCGTCTGGGACACCTTAGACAATCATTTGGCGACGACGCCATCCGCCATAAGGATGGTTTTTCGGTGTATTGGTTTCCTTGGGGTTACCATTGTCTTGATTGGGCCGTTTGCCTTTTTTGCGCTTGTTCAGCGCGGCAAGCCGAAACGATTTGTTGCAAAGATTTGGTTTGCAGCTTGTCAAAAAATCACTGGTTTGAAGGTGACTGTGCACGGTAACCCTGTTGAGGTCCCAGGTACATTATACATCGCCAACCATGTGTCTTATCTGGATATCATTGTGCTGGGGCATCTGATAGATGCGCGCTTTGTTGCAAAAAGCGACGTTGCAGGTTGGCCTTTGTTTGGATTGTTGGCTCGACTATCAAACACCTTGTTTGTGACAAGAGACCGGCGAAAATCGGTTCAGGATAGCGAACAAATACAAGCCGCTATTTCAGCCGGGGATCAGCTCATCATGTTCCCAGAGGGCACTTCAAGTAATGGACGTACGGTCCTTCCTTTTAAAAGCTCGTTATTCGCTGGCGTTGATCCAGGGCGTGTGCCTACGAATGTTCAGCTACAACCGATATCGATTGCATACACCAACTATGCCGACGGCCGCGCGTTAAAGGGTCCGCTCACAGATTTATATGCGTGGTATGGCGATATGACATTGTTTGGGCACTTGATGACGGTCTTTGGTTTGAAGGGTGCCTCGGTCGAGATTCGACTTCAGCCGCCCATTCATCCGTGGGCATTCACCGATCGAAAACAATTGGCATCGGCCAGTGAACACGCTGTTCGCACAGGTCTGGCCACGTCATTCAGATGAATTAGTGCGCCACCGGCATAGATTTTCTCATCGACTCGCGTTTCGAGAATTCATCAAACCATGCGGATAAGGTCGGGTGGCCTGCCCTGAAATCAATACCAAGGGTCTCAATCCGAAACTCGATCCATCCCAAGCCAGACGCCGTCGTGATTTGCGCCAAATCTGGTTGGCTCGCATCAAAGTTGCTCGCATCCTTTTCTAAGGCATCCAATGATCGTGCAACGGTACCCCGCATCCGATCATCCCAGAAATCCCAATGCAGTTCCTTTGGCCGGCGAGTCAGTTCACTGAACAACAAAATGACTGCATCCATCATGCCATCGGCGAGCGCCGCGATCCGTAACACTCGATATCGCTCTGGCCCGGACGCCGGGATGAGTTTTGGCCCTTCGTGTAGGCTATCAAGATAATCGATGATGACGGGGCTGTCATAAATGGCCTGTCCGTCATCGGTGATAAGGGCGGGGACTTTGCCGACAGGATTGACGTTGCCGTATTGTGTGTCTGGTTCCCAGGGGAGCGTATTCACCCGCTCGATCTGGTCGTCTAATCCCAACTCAATGCCAGCGACAACGACTTTGCGCACATAGGGGGAGGTGGTGCCGTAATAGAGTTTCATAATTATCCTAGTATGATTAGATGCAACAGAGAAAGTGTTGTGCTTAATCCTATAGGTCGAACGGTCCTGAACAAGGCCATGGAGAGGTTTATTATATGGAACTTGAGAAAAACAGCTCTGTTATGGGTGGTGTTGTTAATGGCCTCGATCTTAATGCCCCGATAAATGCACAAGAATCCCAGCAACTGCGGTCTTGGTTTTTGGAATGTCAGGTCTTGTGCGTGCGAGGACAATCTTTGACGCCACATCAATTTGCCGATGCCGGTCGAATATTTGGCGAGCCGCAGGTTCAGTTGCTGGGGGATTATCGACTGAACGACCCGCTAGAGGTCACGGTGATTTCAAATTATAATAAAATGGCTGGTGGAAAGCCCCACGTTCGGGCGACCCACTGGCATACGGATGACAGCTATTTTGCAACACCGGCAAAAGCGACGGCGCTATTTTCAGTTGCCCTGCCCAGCACCAAAACCAGAACAGAGTTTATCAATATCCATGCCGTGCTTGAACACATGCCTGACCATCTACGTGCGCGTATCGAAGGACGGCACGCTGTTCACAAATATCATTCCAGGCGCGGTAAAGCGATTGTTGCAACCAGGACCCCTGAAGAAGAAGCGCTGACACCTGATGTTGCCCATCCACTTATTCGAACCCACCCAGAGACGGGGCGGCAATCGCTCTATATCAATCCGAATAGGATCGACCATATTGTTGGCATGGACGAGGCGGAGAGCGATATTCTATTGGATGAGCTATATGCTTTTGCATTCGATGAGCAGTTCCAATATGCCCATTTTTGGGAATTGGGTGATATGGTGATTTGGGACAATCGCTGCACAATGCATCGCGCGACGACAGATTTTGAGGTCACCGAGCGCCGGGAATTTCAGCGTTTGTTATTAAAGGGCGACAAGCCCGTCTGATGCTATTGTAACTCGGCGCGGAGTTGCATCCGCATGACGTGCTGGGGGCCAGAGCGACCCTCGAGCCAGATCTCACCAGTATCGACGAAGCCACCTTTTTGATAAAGGCGATATGCGGTCAGGTTTTTGCAGTTCACAGATAAACTGATCGTCGACCAATTTGGAGAATGGTCACGGATATAGTTATTGAGATTGAGAACAAAAAAGCTACCAATGCCTTTGCTTTGCATGCCTATATCAATGAAGAATTCGTGCAGCTCCAATTCATGGGCGGAGGCATTTTGGAATCGCCGTAGGTTCACTGTTTCGATCTGAAAGAAACCTGCAACAACATCATCAACTTCAATCACGTGGTTTTCGCGGGCGGCTTCTTTGAATGACAAGGTCTCAGCGATCGGCTCGACAAAGGGTTGCTGTGCGTCTGTGACACGTAATGCGAGGACCGCTGCTCGGTCCTCTGCCCTCATCGGACGGAGTTGAAGGTTTTCGATCAATGAAGCTCGGCACGTAGTTGCTGGCGCAGGACATCAATAGGAATGGTGCCACCTTCGACGTTCACATGCCAGAATGTCCAGCCGTTGCAAGCCGGCAAGTTTTGGACGTGCGCGCCCACCTTGTGGATGGAGCCTTTGAAGTCATCGGTGATCAGCGTGCCATCTGCGCGCACGCGTGCTTTGTGCCGACGCCGTTGATCGACCAAGACGGTGCCCGGTTTCAGCATCCCGCGTTCGACGAGCCATCCGAATGGAATACGTGGCTGATCCCGCTTCGAAGGTGAATTAAGTAATTCTTCGTCTGTCACTTTCTTGACCTCTGCAATGCGCGCTTCTGCGAACTCCACGTACGTATCCTCTCGTTCTAGTCCAATAAATTTGCGACCCAGCCGTTTGGCGACCGCGCCGGTTGTGCCTGAGCCAAAGAACGGGTCCAACACCACATCACCGACTTCGGTTGATGCCATGACGACCCGGTGCAGAAGGCTTTCAGGTTTTTGCGTAGGGTGGGCTTTTTTGCCGTCTTCACCTTTGAGACGCTCGCCCCCAGAGCAAATCGGTAGCAGCCAATCTGAGCGCATTTGAAGATCATCATTCAATGCCTTCATGCTGTCGTAGTTGAAACGGTATTTGCTGTTTTCTGAATGAGAACACCAAATCATGGTTTCATGCGCATTGGTAAACCGGCGGCCACGGAAATTCGGCATCGGGTTGGTCTTACGCCACACGACATCATTCAAGATCCAATAGCCCAGGTCTTGCAGGGTCGCGCCAACCCGAAAGATGTTGTGATAACTGCCGATGACCCAAAGTGTACCGTTGGGCTTCAAAATACGCCGCGCGGCCTTCAACCATGCTTTGGAAAAGTCATCATACACCTTGAAGCTATCAAATTGATCCCAATCATCATCGACGGCATCGACTTTTTTGTGGTTCTCCGGGCGCACCAGATCGCCGCTTAGTTGGAGATTATAAGGCGGATCGGCGAAGATCATATCGACGCTGTCCTCGGGCATGGCGTCCATCAACGCCACGCAATCACCCACATGAATTTTATTAACCCAGGATTTCATAATAGCTGCCCCTATTTGAGCGCATCCTGATTCAACGAAGATTCACCGTCAAGAAGTAAATAGAATCAATAACTTAGGTTATTTTCTTAACCATATATATTGAATCGTGAGGAGTCTGTACACACCATATGTGGCTATTTCTAGGTCACTTGATCGCGAAAAATTATTCGGATAGTGCCGCGCGAACCGGCGCAAAACTTCTTCGGTGATGGGGTGTTACGCCAAGACGGTTAAGTGCCGCCATGTGTTCTTTGGTGCCATATCCGGCATTGCGCTCCCAACCGTAGCCTGGGAATTGGGCCGCAAGGTCTGCCATGATTCGGTCGCGCGTAACTTTAGCAATGACCGACGCCGCCGCAATTGATAAGGATTTGGAATCGCCTTTGACGATGCAATGGGCATCACAGATCAGTGCGGGTTCTCGGTTGCCATCGATCAACGCCAGTGTCGGCTTGGTCGGTAGGTTGCGCACCGCATCGGCCATCGCCCTCATCGTCGCCCCCAAAATGTTCAATATATCGATCTGATCGATGTCGATGATCCCAATGCCCACCATGGCATGTGCATTGATCTGATCAAAAAGATCATCGCGCGCATTGGCCGTCATCTTTTTGGAATCATTGAGGCGGGCCCACGCGGGATCGGAAGCGGTAGCTGGGTTCAAGATAACCGCGGCAGCAACTACGGGCCCTGCGAGGGGGCCGCGCCCGGCTTCATCGACGCCGCATACAGGTGCTTTCCCTGACTCAATGGCGTCGGTCTCATAATTAAAATCAGGCATCGTCAGATTTTTTAGGTTTCGTTGTACGAGAGCTCTTTTTTGTCAACGGTGGAGTCGATTTCTTTGGTTTCTTAGCCGCTGTCTGTTTCTTGCGTGGTGAAGGTGCTGGCTTGTCCGGCTCTTCTGCTGACACTATTTCGCGCGCCAGCGCATTAGTGGCGGTGGTCGCAATCGTATCGGATAAAGAGCCTTTGCTTGCAGGCGCTGTGGCTGTTTCATCCGAAGGTGATGTTTCGGCATCAGCGTCAGTCTTTTTAGTCGCTTCCACTTGCGTGGCCTTTTTACGCCGTCGTTTATTTCGTACTTTTCGGATATTGAGCGCAGCCACCCTCAACGCCAGTTGGGTGCGGCTAGACGCCTGCTCGGCAGCATTGCTGAGGGCTTCTGTTTCTGGTCCATAAACCAGACGCAACAGCTCTGTCGCTTCGGTGACACCGTAGCTGGCCAGGAGTTGAAACCGTCTTGCAGTGATGACCCAGAGCGGGCTGAGTGCCAGACTGAGCACGGTGACAGAAACGATCAGACGTCGGCCTTCTTCATCTAAGACGCCGGCTGAAATTCCGACGACCGCCAACAAGAACGAGAATTCCCCAATCTGCGCCATGCTGACGCCTGCCAAGAAAGCTGTTGGCCAGGGTTGTCCGACAAGCCGCAAAAACCCGACGTTCAGAAATGTTTTGAAAACGGTGACCAAAAGGAACAGCGTCGTCACCATGCCGATGTTGGCCCACATATAATGCAAATCGATCAATAGGCCGATCGATAGAAAAAACACCATCATCAGCACGTTTTTAATGGGCAGCACCGACGATAGCATCCTTTGCCGCGCGTGGGAGTTGCCGATGATCAGACCTGCAATAAAAGCTCCATAGGCCGCTGATAATCCGATCAAGCCTGCGATGGCAGAACACCCAAAACAAAATGCTAAACCTGCGATAGGGGCGAGTTCTTCGTTTTCAGAAATAACTTGTGCAAAGGGTAGGGGAATTTTCTTATCACGTCCGCCATAGAAAATTAGCCCGCCCAAAAACACCACAGAACCGATCATGATGGGAATCTGCGCGACTTCGAAGCCGTCCCCACCGAGCGCACCAATCGTCAGCATCATTGGCACCACGGCGATGTCTTGGGCAATAAGCACGCCAACCGTGATCTGGCCCACTTTGGTGCGAAGCTCTCCAATATCAGCCAAAATTTTGATCGCGACGGCGGTTGATGAGAGCGCGACAACAAACCCCAACAAAAGCGCCAATTGCCACGACGCATCCGTATAGTGAGAGATCGCGAGCATTACGCCCGTCGATGCCGTGATCTGCACAACCGTGGTGGCGACGGCCACACGCCAGATGCGTAAAAATGCACGTAGCGACAGTTCCATGCCGATGATGAACAGAAGCATCAGGACGCCCATCTCGGCCAAGACCTCGACGCCGTCACGTGCGCTGACCAATGACAAGCCTGCAGGGCCAAGCGCGACCCCCGCCACGATGTACCCGACGATGGCCGGTTGTTTGAGCTTTTCTAGGAAGAGACCGAAAATCAGCGCACCCAGGGCAACAAAAGCGATCCCTGTTAAATCGACGTGATGTGCAGCTTCCATGAACAAACGGTAACACACGTATTCGGACGCGGCTATTTCGATTATGATCGCAATTGCATTTTGAAATATTTCACGGGACACCAGCGCTCCGGGTGTCTAAAACACAGCCATGTCCGATCCGTCTCTCACATCACCCAATCGTCGTATTTTTGCTTTGGTAGCGGGGACGTTGTTGAATCTATCGTTCGGATCGCTCTATGCATGGAGCGTGTTCATCACCGCATTGGAAATGGATTTAAATATCCTGCGCGCTGATGTCAGCATCGTGTTCTCGCTCGCGGTGGTCAGTTTTACAGCAGGGAATTTTGTCTCGCCCATGTTTTTTGGGCGGGTTCCCATCTGGATGCTCCCAATCGTTGCGACCTTGAGCGCGGTCTGCGGCCTGGGATGGGCCGCGATGGGCACGGGGTATGTGCCGATCGTGATTGGATATGGGGTTCTTTTTGGGTTTGGTTGCGGGTTTGCCTACAACACGTCATTGCAGGTGGCACAGCGTGCCTTGCCAACAAAACCGGGGCTCGCCAATGGTGTTGTCATTTCGGCATTCGCATTGGGCTCGGTGATCGCAGCCTCGATATTATCCGACAGCATCATGGATATGGGCGCGCGCTCTACTTTCTGGTTGCTGGGATTGACGATCGGCGGATTCGGCGTGGTGGCTACCCTTTTACTAACGTTCAGCGGCGAGAAATTTCCGACGCAGTCCTACGCCGCGGGTGAACATGCGCATCGACGCATTCTGAGTATATGTTGGGTAGGGTTCTTCCTCAGTGCACTCGCAGGGATTATGGCGATTGGTCATGCGGCGACGATTATCACGCACTTTGGGGGCGCAGTCGAAGCCGCTGTTTTCGGCGTGACCTTGTTGGCGATTGGCAACGCGCTAGGTCGACTGGGTGCCGGGTGGTTAAGCGACATTATCTCTGTCCGATCCGTTGCCGGTATTTCACACCTGACGGGATCCATCGGCTTTGTGGTCGTCTTGGCCAATCCCACGGGCGATGGCGCGATTGTTGCGATGACAATGGCGGGGTTGGCCTATGGGATTGCCGCCAGCGTCTATCCGTCAGCGCTTTCCATTTTTATCGGACCGGACGGCCACGGACGGAATGTAGGAATCTTATTGACGGCATGGGGGGCTGCCGGTCTCGTCGGGCCGATGCTGGCGGGATACTTCTTTGATCTAACCAGTGATTATCGTATCCCCATTGAATTTGCGTGTATTGCTTCGGTATTGGCGCTGATAAACGCCATGCGATTGCCAAGAACAAATACTATTCAGGCTTAGGCGCTTCGACGTCTACCGGTGCAGGCCCACCGACGCGTGCTGGTTGAACGGGGCGCGGCGTTGCGACGTAGACCGTTTCGGGCACTTGCTCGCCATCCAAAATAATTTTTGCCTCTACGAGATTTTGAATCTGCACTGTCCAGCGACAGCGCTGCCCGCCAAAGCAGGACACGGGGCCGTCTTTTTCCAATACTTGAACCCGGGTCCGTGCATCCAAGATCGCGTCTGCATGTGGGACCGGCCAATATGTGATCTGGGCTGTAAAGCAATCCGCCTTTCCGTTGATGACGGCTTTGCTTTCATTCTGGATTTGTTGATTGGCCCCCTCGCCCATATCGACGCTACGAGTGCGGATGTCCCGGATGGTGATGGCATGCCAGCGTTTTGCACACACGGTGGTGTGACGATTGTCCTTTTCACCCCAGGCGATGGGAATTTCATCCAAGGTTGTGGCCTGGGCATGAACGGAGGCAGGTGACAGCCGACTGTGGCAATTAGGGAAAAAGTGCGAATCATTCACTCAGTGTACATGAATTTGACGAAGGGTAATTAAGTAAGCAGCAACAATTCAACTCGTCATTCCGGCGTAGGCCGGAATCAACTCTCTGACCAGTTGACCCCGGTCTTCGCCTGGGTGACGTTCATTGAGACTCCCGGCGTTCCGCTCCGCTTCAGCCATGACGACGAATATGAGCTTTCAAATCTCAAACAAGCTCGGTTGATCGAGCGTGCCCAGCGGGCGGACAAACAGGTCGGTGCGCTGGGCAAAACCGCTGGCCCGATTGTGATCGAACCCGGCGCGGGTGCGCGCCTTTTGAAATCTCGTTTTGATCAGATCGGCATAGATGCCAGTGCCCGACATACGCTGAGAGAAATCACTATCATAAACCTTTCCGCCACGGGTTTCGCGAATCAACCGCATGACTTTCTTAGCCCGGTCTGGGGCATGGGTTTGCAGCCATTCTTCGAACAAGTCATGAATTTCAAGCGGCAATCTGAGCATGATGTATTCAGCCGCAATGGCCCCGGCGGCACGCGCTTCGGTCAAGATAGCCTCTATCTCATGATCGTTCAGGCCCGGGATGACAGGGGCCACCATGACAGCCACAGGAATGCCCGCATCTGTTAATTGACGAACGGCATCTAGTCGCTTGTCCGGGCGTGGGCATCGCGGTTCCAAGGTGCGGGCCAACGTCCGATCCAACGACGTGATGGATATGCCAACGGCGGCCAAATTCTTGTCGGCCATGGGGGCCAGCAGATCGATATCCCGTGTCACCAGGTCAGATTTGGTTGTCACCCCGACCGGATGATTGAACCGGGACAACACTTCGATGATTTCGCGTGTGATGCGGCGTGTCCGCTCAATCGGTTGATAAGGGTCCGTGTTGGCCCCCAGTTGGATGGTTTGGGGCCGATATGTGGGTTTTGAAAGTTCTGCTTCTAACAATTGGGCAGCATCTGGTTTCGCGAACAACTTGGTTTCAAAATCCAATCCAGGCGACAGGCCGTGATAGGCGTGCGTCGGGCGTGCAAAGCAATACACACATCCATGTTCACATCCCCGGTACGGGTTGATCGATCGGTCAAACGGAATATCGGGTGAGTCGTTTTTAGCGATGATGGATTTGGGATGTTCGTTTGTCACGGTGGTGCGAAGCGGCTCGTCGGCTAAAAGTACGGCTGTATCCCAGCCGTCATCAATTTTGGATGAGGTCGTCGGCTCAAACCGACCGGTCCGATTAGAAACTGCGCCACGCCCCTTGCGGGCCAAATCTGGGACAATATCGACCATCCCGAAGTGTATTTTCACATACAGAACAAATCAAGAACATTATAACAAGAGAACGTCACCCTGAACTAGTTTCAGGGTCTCATCTCTATTCGGTCATGCGTAATGAGATGCTGAATCGAGTTCAGCATGACGCCGGGAAACGCCAGGTTTAACGCTGACTAAACCGCCGTCCGACAAGAGCCGCTGCGATGTTCACTTTCTGAATATCGATGGTGCCGCCAGCGATGCCCCAACCCCAGCCGTCACGCATTTTCTGCTCAATCGGATAGTCTGTGGAATAGCCATAACCACCCATCAATTGCATTGCCTTGCCGGTGACCTCGCGGACCATTTCGTTGGCGAAGCACTTGGCGATGGAACTATCTGCGATGGATGGCAGGCCCTGTGACGCGTTCACAACTGCTCGATAAAGCAGTAACCGCGACGCATCGACCTTCATTTTCATTTCGGCGATCTGCAATTGAACGGCCTGAAAATCGACCACAGGCTTGCCGAACTGTTGGCGTTCTTGAACATATTCCAGCACGTAATCCAATGCGGACTGGGCAATCGCCAAAGACATGGTTGTATTTCCACAGCGTTCCAAATCAAACGCTTCCATCAGTTTTCGAAAACCGCCTGCAGGCACCACAACATTTCCAGCCGGGACTTTGACGTTATCCAAGAAAATATCCGCGCTGGTGATGCCGCGGAAACCCATGTGAATTTCGGGTTTGCCAAAACTCAGCCCATCGCGGTCACTTTCGACCAACACGGCACCGATTCCCTTGGCCCCTGGATCATCGGACATCCGGCAGTAGACGACATAGGCATCGGCATGCCCGGCACCCGAACACCAGCGCTTCGTGCCATTGATGCGAACCGTATCGCCGTCGACCTTTGCGCGGGTGGTCAAATCGGTCAAGGCGGTGCCAGCATTTGGCTCGGACATTGACACAGCAACAATCATATTGCCCGCACATACTTCGGGGATGACGCGTTGTTTCAAGGCATCCGGCGCGAAGTGGGCGATGGCCAACGATGGCCCAAAGCAGGATTCAAATATTGGGAATGCCACGGCGGGAGAGATTTTGGCGACTTCTTCCAACACCAGCACAGCATCCAGATGCGACAAGCCCAAGCCGCCCAGTTCCTCCGGCAGATTGACACCCAGGAAACCCATTTCTGCGTAGCGCTTCACCAGTTCATGGTTCGGCGGCTGGGCTGATTTTTCTATTTCCACCGCAAAGTCAGGAAGTTCTGTTTGCGCAAATTTTCTGACAGTGTCTTGTAGGGCGAGTTGCTGGTCACTCAACGTAAAGTCCATGGGATCCTCCGGATATGTTCCGGAGGAATTTAGGGATACCGAGCCAACTTGTCACTGGGGCCAATACTGGTTTTTCTGCTTCAAAAAATTCATTGGAAAAGTGAATAAATCCGGAATTCAAACGTTACGTATAATGAATAGGGCGATGTGCGCCCGTCGGGCCGTTTTTTGGCCGAAGCTATTAATCAAGAGGAAACAGGATTATGATCAAACGTTCATTTATCGTTGCTGCCGTTCTTGTCGGATTTGCTGCCCCTGCGCTGGCCGGTCACTGCCCGGTCGATGTCAAAAAACTCGAAGCCGCCATGCCCAACCTGAAGGGTGCCGAACTAGCGCTGGCCAAAGAAGCTGCCGCCAAGGGCGCAGAACTTCATGCTGCTGGTAAACACGGTGAGTCTCTTAAGGTCATGCATGCTGCCCTTAAGAAGCTTGGCCTAGATCACTAAGAGGCACACCCTCTCCTCCCCGGCTCATGGTGGGAGAGGGTTTTAGCTCAACGTGTCTGCGATTTCCGACACGATTGAGCCTAACCATACGTGAACCGGGTCACGGTCCCGCCGTCTCGGCCAGCATTGCACCAACTGGTGTGGCTGTTGATCGAACGGGAACGTATAGATCGTAAATTGATCGTCGCGGGCCAGGGATTCTGCGATACGGCGAGGCACCGTTCCGATCATCTCCGTTCCCGCGATAATCGACGGCAGCGCAAGAAAATGCGGCACCGTGTGTTGAACGCTTCGGGTAAGATCATGATCCGCAAGAACATCGTCGACCCACGTCCGGTCTTCGCCCGATGCCGCCATCACTACATGGGGACACGCAGCATAAACTGTGGGCGTCAAGGTCCTATTAATTTTTGAATTCTTGGGATCGGCGATCACAACCGCCGTTTCGGTAAAAAGCGGCGCTGAATTGCACCACCCGGGCAACTCGCCCGCCACGGTGATCGACAGATCAATGACGCCCGAGCGTAGATCTTCCATCTGGGTCCCATGCGCATAGTGCCGAGTTCTGACACGGACGCGAGGGGCCGTTGCCGAAACCCGCCGGATCAGCTCCGGTAGGATCACCTGAGAGCCGTAATCATTCATCCCGAGAACAACGTCGCGTTCCATCTCAACCGGGTCCAGTGGGCCATCCATGGCCAACCCGGCGCGCAGCCCGTCAAAGGCCGGGCGCACGCGTGCGTAAAGATCATGGGCGAGTGCCGTCGGCGTCATGCCGCCAACACCTCGGACAAAGAGCTCATCCCGGTACAAATCCCGGAGCCTCCCGAGCGCGTGGCTGACACCGGGTTGGGTCAGGCCTAACCGGTCGGCCGCTGCGGTAATCTTGCGCTCTTCGTAGATCGCAATCAGTACTTTCAAAAGGTTCAGGTCGAGACTTTCAATATTCATATATTTATTGTTATTATATTTTTTATTCATTTGTCGATGATTGATTGAGGCGACATGTTGCTATTCCAATAAAGGAGAGAACACATGCGCTTCAAAAGTATTCATGGCCTGGTCATCGCTGCCGCCCTGTTCGTGACAGGCTGCGCGACCAGTCCAGAACGTCAGACACTGGCCCACGAGATCGTGGGTAACGGGCCGGGAAAAGTGGTCGTTTTGCACGACTGGCTTGGCGATCGTCAAAACTACGACCCGATCCGGCCTTATCTAAACACGACCGACTACACCTACGCCTTCGCCGACGTGCGTGGCTACGGCGGCTCTATGAGCATGCCGGGTCAGTTTACATCGTCAGAAGTATCCGTCGATGTCCGCCACCTCGCTGATTCACTGGGCTGGCCGCAATTTCATATCGTCGGACATTCCATGACCGGGATGGCGGTCCAGCGCGTCGCCGTCGATGCGCCTGACCGAGTCAAATCCATCGTTGCGACGACACCGGTTTCTGCAAACGGGATGCACACCGACAAAGACACACGTGCCTTCTTGGAAGGCGCTGCAACTGATCCCAACGTCACCGCCGGGGCCGCTCAGGCACTGACCGGGAAACGTCTGTCACCCGAGTGGGCCGCGTTCAAATCAACTTGGGCACACGCGTCATCAACCACAGAGGCACGGCTGAAATACCTGGATATGTTCGACCTCGAAGATTTCTCGGATAAGGTCAACGGCCTCAAGATGCCGGTTACAGTTATTCTGGGTGCCAATGATCTGCCGTTCTTTCAGCCAGATTATATCGCAGGCATCTTCGGAAAATGGTACCCGAACCTGAAAGTTGTCAGCATAACCGATGCCGGTCACTATCCCATGCAGGAAGTGCCAGCTTATTATGCGACTCTGTTAACGGCACATCTAGACAAGGTGAGCGGAAACTAAAAACTGATGAAGCACCAATTTAACAGACGGATTTTTCTCACAATGATGGCGGGTGGCGCACTCGCCCCCGTCGTCGGATACGCGGGTGATCTTCAGCGCTCTATCGTCATAGATATGGTCGATCAGGCCGCCAGTGCGATCCGGGCGCACGGGTTCCCCGGTGCCCTGCGCCATACGGAGATGTCGGTCTGGCGACGCACTCCGTCCGGGCTTTATGTGTTTGTGATTGACCGCGACGGCGTGTTGCAGTTACACCCCGACAAGAAGGTGGAGGGGGCCAGCGTCCTTGGGTCGACGGACCCATCGGGTAAAAAGTTCATCAGGGACATTATCGCCAGAACCGCCACAACGCCCGACGGGATATGGTCAGACTATGTCTGGCCATCCCCTAAAACCCGAGAGTTGGAACAGAAACACACCTATGCCCGGGCCGCTGGCGATTTCATCGCCGCCGCCGGATATTACGCCAAGAGCACATAGCCACCCGTCCTCTTCCCTCTCCCCCGTCTTGGGGGAGAGGTTAGGTGAGGGGGCATTACATTTGTTGACGAGAACGCAGCCCCGCAGTACGAACACATCAGCGCGGGTGTAGTTCAATGGTAGAACGAAAGCTTCCCAAGCTTTAGACGAGGGTTCGATTCCCTTCACCCGCTCCATCTTCCGGGCCATCTGAATCACGAACTTTATCCGCATAAAACTTGCGTAACTTCGCCAGCTTGGGGTCGATGTAGGTCTGGCAGAATGGGCGCGCGGGGTCGGACTGATAGTAATTCTGAAATTGTTCGTTAGAGCCTTTGAAGTTGCCAAAGGGCAAGACATTGGTGACGACCTTCTCGTCGAAATCGGATTGCAAGTGGGCGATTTCACCTTGAGTGGCGCGCAATTGAATGTCGTCGAACGTGTAAATCGCACTCCGGTATTTGCCGCGCATCTTGTGATGCGAGGTGCTGGCATGGGTCCGCAGGTGAATCTCGATTAGGGTAGCCAATTTGATGATCGCAGGATCGAAGGTGACGATCACCGCCTCCGACCAGGTGTCGTCGGGCGGTTCTGATTTAATGAACCCCTGGGCGACGTGTTCGATCCCTTTTAGGGACTGAAAAACGGCTTCCGTGCACCAGTGGCAGCCGCCGCCAAAACCAATGCGTTCTACATCACTGTGCAATCTATTATCCTTGCGGTCGCTAAGATGAATATGCGCGTGGCGCTTTTAAGATATGCATTCGCTGTTTGATTATTCTTATTCTATTAACACAGTTCTATCGTTTCGCGGCAAATGGGTATTATGCTCCACCCTCAAATAAAACATTGGATTGGGGATAAAATGAAAACTTTAAAATTCGCGACTGTCGCGGCGAGTATTGCACTGTTAGCAGCCTGTCAGACAACAAAAGATGCGCCAAATCTTGCTGCACTGAGTGTTGATTGGACATGGGAAAAGAAACATGGCTGTTCGTCTAAGCCACCGGCGTTCAACATTGGCGGGATACCTGCTGGGACAAAAACACTAAAGTTCGAGATGACCGATTTGAACGTACCAAGCTATGACCATGGTGGTGGTACGGTAACATACTCGGGTTCAGGTAATATTCCAGAGGGTGCGTTTTCTTATAAAGGGCCTTGCCCACCGATTGGTGCTCACGACTATAGGTTTGTTGTGACAGCAATTAATGCAGCTGGTGATACCGCTTTGGGGCGTGGCCAGGCTACGCAAGCTTATCCACCGAACTAAGAACGTTTAATTTATCCGACGGATGGAGGGCAATTAAGGCTTCTCCGCCGTCGGTAATATGGGTTCTTCCTCTTCGATCTCTGCCTCTGGGTGGATTTCATAAATAATCGGGGATGTTCGCTGCATAGCCTGGAATTCACCAGCGTCTTCGATAACCGGAGCGGAACGACTGGAGATTCGATAACCGATAAAGGTGGCTAGAATGACACAGATCCAGCCGATGAAACTAAATAGTCCCCGGGCACCGAAAGCATCCATGGCAAGCGATGCGATGATCGGCCCTATCGCGGCGCCCGATCCATAGGCAACGATCAGGCCACCCGAAGCGGGCACCAAATCCTCAGCGGTCAAAAAGTCGTTGGTGTAGGCGACAGATAGCGGATAGAGCGTGAATGAAAACCCGCCAAACAATGCGCCCAGCAACAGTAGACCTAGTCCGTTCGATGCGTCCTTGCCAATAATAGCAATACATATGGCAAGTGTTCCGAACGTCACAGCCAAAATGATCCAGCGCCGGTCATATATGTCTGACAATTTGCCGATCGGATATTGCAGGACTAAGCCGCCAATAATCACCGCACCCATGAATTGTGCCGTCTGGCCTTTGTCCAAGCCTGATTGCTCGGCAAACAAAGCACCAACACCATAGAACGCTCCCATGACGATGCCCGCCATCATTGATGTGGTCATTCCTGTTGGGGAAATTCCCCAAAGCCGGCCAATTTTGAACCGTACAGGTTTCGGTAACGTCGGTGCGGCGACACGCGTCAATGCGACTGGCAGGATCGCCAACGACATCAGGATCGACGTCAAGATGTACAGCATTGCCCCGGTCTCATCGGGAACATTGATCAGAAACTGCCCAGAGCCCTGACCCAGATACAGCACCACTTGATAAAGCGAGAACACTTGGCCACGAATTTCGTTCGATGACTTTTCGTTCAGCCAGCTTTCGGTACACATAAACATGCCAACTGTGGTAAAGCCGACAAGAAAGCGCAGAAATCCCCAAACGAAAGGATCCGGCGTGATGGCATGGGCCAACGTCGCCGCAGACATCAACGACCCCAGAGCGGCGAATGCGCGGATATGTCCGACTGTCGAAATAATGTGGTGACAGACCCGCGTGCCCATCACGATGCCAATGAAATACAGCGACGTGACCAACCCAACCACAATCGACGGATAGTCGGCTTCGCCCATTCGAAAGGCGATGATCGTCGAAAGTCCACCCGCGCCAATCATCAGAAAGGCAACGCCTGTCAAAAGCGGCGAAACAATATTGAGTGTAGACAGCATGGGTAGCATCCGAAGGGCAAAAATATCTAAAATATATTGCCGCAGTTACGCCCGAACGGTTTCCCGCGCAAGTGAAATATTCTCACGCGCAGACTTATTTATTTAAGATCAGCTTTGCAACCCAGCCGCATGGTGGCGCAGGTGATCTTCGATGAATGTGGCAATGAAAAAATACGAATGATCATAGCCTGGTTGCATGCGGATTTCGCATTTTTGACCCGCCGCTGTGCATGCGTCTTGAAACACGTTTGGACGCAATTGTTCATCCAGGAAATTATCGGCATCGCCCTGATCGATCAGGATATTACCCGGATGTGTTCGTCCCGCAGAGACCAGAGCGGTTGCGTCATAGTCTGCCCATTTGGATTGATCGTCCCCCAGATATCCAGCCAATGCCTTTTGACCCCAAGGGACTTGGGTGGGGGCAACAATCGGTGAGAATGCTGAAACCGTACGATAGGTATCTGGGTTTTTCAGCGCGATGGTCAGTGCCCCGTGCCCACCCATCGAATGACCCATGATGCCCTGGGCGTCGGCGCGAGCGGGGAAATGTTTAAAGATTAGGGCGGGCAATTCACCGGTGATGTAGCTGTACATCTGATAATGCGCAGCCCAGGGGTCTTGGGTCGCATCAACATAAAACCCAGCCCCCGATCCGAAATCGTAGGCATCATCTTGACCCGGAATATCGACGCCGCGCGGGCTGGTATCAGGGGCAACGATGACCAGTCCCAGCTCGGCGGCGACGCGTTGCGCCCCCGCTTTGACGGTGAAGTTTTCCTCGGTACAGGTCAGACCCGACAACCAGAATACAACGGGGCAGGGTTCATCGGCGGCCTGAGGCGGCGTGAAAACAGCGAACTTCATGTCGCAGTTCAGTTGTTGCGATGTGTGCTGATACACGCCCTGTGTGCCGCCAAAGCAGATGTTTTCTTGAACGGTCTCGTAAGTCATGGCTGCGCCCTTCTGCGAATTGAGAGGTTAAGCACTCTTGCCCTTGGCATGAAATATATAGCCGAGTGTGCTCATGAGCAATTGCGCGGCAAGGAATGCCGTTGTGCCATCACGGTCGTAATCGGGCGCGACCTCTACCAAATCCATACCGACGATCTCGCCTTGTTGGGTCAGGCCTTGCAGAATTTCCAGCACTTCATAGTACAAAAACCCACCGTGGCTGGGGGTGCCAGTGCCCGGCGCGATGGACGGGTCGAAACCATCAATGTCGATGGTGCAGTAATATCGTGCACCCTTGGGGATTCGCTTCAGCACACCTTCCGTGCCCAGCTTGCGTACATGGCGAACCGAGAGCACGTCAGAGCCCGCTTTTCGGGCCGCGTCATAATCGGCGCGGTTGGATGACGAAACGAACCGAATCCCCATCTGCGTGAATCCCGTGACGTGCGATAATTCAGATGCCCGGCGCAGTGGGTTGCCATGGCCGTAACGAACGCCGTGGCGTTCATCGACGAAATCCAAGTGTGCGTCGAAATGGATGATGTGCACAGGCTCTTCGGTATCAAATGCTTTGATGCATGGAATATGAACAGAATGATCGCCACCCAAAACCAGCGGCATAGCGCCGGCTTCTAATATTTTACGGACCCCAAATTCGATATTGTCATGAGACTTGATGGTGTCGGTGTGGATCATGTCGGCATCGCCGATGTCGACGATCTTAACCCCGCCTTGCGGCATATAGGTCACGTCGTCTTCAAAGTCGTACATACCGGCATGACCGAATGAAAACAGGGTCGACGCTTCGCGGATCGCACGCGGGCCAAATCGGGCCCCTGCACGATACTGTGTGCCCATATCAAACGGTGCCCCCAGAACACAGACATCGGCACCGTTTAGGTCATCCCAATTCAAGGCAGTTGGTTGTTTGCCAAACGTGCAATGTCCCACAAAGGGGAGATTCAGTCGGCCTTCATCATATGTATTTTCAGACATTATTGGGGCGTCCCTTGTTGGATCGCATCGCGAAGTTGTTCACCGATGCCGCGATAGTCAGTATCTGCCATGCGATGTAGTTCCGCTATACTGGTCTCGTCAGTTGCCAGCAAAGCTGCATAATTACCCAGAATCTTGGCAAGCGGCGGGTTAGGCGTTTGACCATTCGGCAAAGCGCCGGCATATCCATCGATAATATTCTTCACGTACGTCAGTTCGCCTGTGGCCCCAAAGGCGGCGATATAAATAACGGCCATTGCGGGTGTTTGAGCGGGGCGTGCCACGAAGATTTTCGCCAATCCATTGGACGAGAGTTCATCGACCAGCGCACTGTGCTCTCCAGCTCCCCAACGTTTCAGGAGTTCTCGCGATTGCTCGGTCTGTGACACGCTGACCCCAAGAATCATCGCACGCCGAATGATCGGGTGGGTGATATTTTCGATCATGGGCTCGATCTCTAATAGCCATTCGGGATGCGCCTTGGCCACCCCGCCGATCATGCCTAAGGCGTGGCTATAAAGGAACTCAAGGTCCGTTCTATTTTGCAGGTTTGTGGCATTTTCCCACCCGCGGAGTTGCACCTCGGCATCAAAGATATTCGACGCGTATTGGGTCGCACTATTGATGCGTGTTTGCATCGTTTGTGCGAGCGCACTCGACGTCAAAAACGCGAACGCGATGATGCTGAAAAACGCGGAGGTCAAAAACCGCGTCGCACGATCATTTTTGATTTCCATTATTCACCTGAGCAGATGGCTATTTCTTTGCTCCGGCAAAGTACCACGCACGCATGGAATCTCGAACGATTTTCCTATCAACGACCGAGAAAATTGCAGTCACGTTCTCACCATCTTCGGATAGAGGGGCGCGATAAGAATAAACAGGCTGTGTAAAATCTTCGTATTCGATGGCGTAGGCCAGTGGCCGGCGTGCTTCGACTAACCGGTCGTACTGAACCCGCAAATGTTCCTGGGCCCAATCTGGCGTGACGTCGCTCAGCAGTCGTCCGGTATAATCTTCGCCGTAGTATTCTGCATGCCCCCGTCCCCAATATCGAAACCGATATTCACCGGCTGATAGTACATCGCAGACAACGACATACGGAATGTATTCGGCGGGCAACTCGAACAAGCTGATCTCGGCCCAAGTAGGGGCAAACCTATCAGCAGCTTTACTTAGCCAATAGGCGTGCACGAGGGCCATAGCCTCGTCAATATGGTCGGCTGGATCGTACTCAATCCGGGACTGGATTGGGTTTTGCTCGCTCAATACAAACACTCCTTTTGAGCTTATACTGCCCAGTTGCTTGGGACGGTGCGCAGGACTTTCAATCCAGGCAAGAAATAATTAGCGGAATAATCACATTTTGTGTGCGAAATCGACGGCCATGTTGCAAAAATATCAATTATGGGGCCGAAAGACTCTTGATGGCTGTATCCACGGCCTCCAAACAACCCTCAAGGTATCCGCCATTTCCCGCTGCTGCTTCGGTGCCGATAAATGCCATCGTACCTTGCCAGTGATCGGGTAAATCCAGTGATGCATAATGTGGATGTGAACTTGGAGCATCTTCGTCCGCTGGGGTCGCCGTATACGTATCTTCGGACCAATCCTTGTACAGAACGTCGGACGGTGTGGATGCCGCAGCGCCAAACAATCGGGTCAGTTGCTCAATCCCCATTTGCTTAACAGTCTCTGCATTATTGCGCCGCCGGGCAGCATCAATTCCAACAAACCCGAACAGGCCATAGGGGCCTTCGATGTTTGGCGAAGCATCATGAATCTCCATCATTGGTCCCTGATAACTGAACGCCTGGCCGGACAAGCCATTTTCGCGCCAGAACGGTTGGTCATAAACAGCCACCAATTTGGCATGTGCGGCCATCCATGTGGGGGTCTTTTTGAACGACGACAATAAAGAATCTGGCAATGCGGGTTCAGTCGTAATTGACGATGCAAACAACCTTGGCGGCACCGAGACCAATGTGTGCGATGCCGAACATTCAGAGCCATTTCCTGAAATTGTGACTCCAGAAGTGGTTCCAGAGATCCGATCCACGGGGGAATTCAGCTTTATGGTGTCAGGGGGAAGTCGGTTAGATAACGCGGTCGTCAGAGCGCCGATGCCGCCCGCAATTCGATATGATGCTGGCCCCATGGCTGGCGGTGCCATCATTTGTGGCGGCCCGTCCAAAGGCTCAAAGACCATGCCGCCTTGGGTTTGTTGCTCAAAAGAATGGAGCTTCAACGCATCCAAAAGTTCGGGGAGGCGCCGTTGATGATCGGACCAATACCAAGTGGGGCCGAGATCGAAATTACCACCCAGTTTTATGGATGGCTCGGTCAGTATTCTACCACCAATACGATCCCGGGCCTCAAAAACCTGAACGCGATGCCCCGCTTGATGAAGTCGCCACGCCGCATACAGGCCCGAGAGACCTGCGCCGATGATAGCAACGGTCACGGGATCAGGTGGATTTAAAATTCAACAACTGCGCGGATGCTCTCGCCACGATGCATTAGGTCAAAGCCGTTGTTGATGTCATCCAGGCTGAGTTTATGGGTGATCAAATCATCAATGTTGATTTTGCCATCCATGTACCAATCGACAATTTTCGGCACATCGGTGCGACCTTTGGCCCCGCCAAACGCGGTGCCGCGCCAGACCCGTCCGGTGACCAATTGGAACGGACGGGTCGAGATTTCTTGCCCGGCACCGGCAACACCGATGATCGTGCTTTCGCCCCAGCCCTTGTGACAGCATTCCAGCGCTTGGCGCATGGTATCCGTAAGGCCGATGCACTCGAACGAATGGTCTGCACCACCGTCTGTCAGATCGACCAAGTAAGGGACAAGATCCCCTTCGACTTCGAGGGGGTTCACAAAATGCGTCATGCCGAATTTTTCGGCGATGTCTTTACGTTTTGGATTGATATCAACGCCGACGATCTTATTGGCACCTACCATGCGGGCACCTTGGATCACATTCAGACCAATGCCCCCCAACCCAAAGACAATCACGTTGTCGCCAGGCTGCACCTTGGCTGTGTTGATGACAGCCCCGACCCCGGTGGTGACCCCGCAGCCGATATAGCAAATCTTATCGAACGGTGCATCCTCGCGGACTTTGGCCAATGCGATTTCCGGCAACACCGTGTAATTCGAAAACGTGGACGTCCCCATGTAGTGATAAATAGGGTCTTTGCCGATGCGAAAGCGGGCCGTGCCGTCTGGCATCACACCTTGGCCTTGCGTTGTGCGGATGGCCTGACATAGGTTGGTGCGCCCCGACGTGCAGTAATCGCATTCCCGGCATTCAGGTGTGTACAACGGTATAACGTGATCACCCTTTTTCAGGCTGGTCACGCCTTTGCCCACATCGACAACAATGCCAGCCCCTTCGTGGCCCAGGATCGATGGGAAGATACCTTCTGGGTCTTCGCCAGATCGTGTGAACTCGTCGGTATGACAGATCCCGGTGGCTTTGATCTCTACAACGACCTCTCCATCGCGTGGCCCATCCAGTTGGACGGTTTCAATCGACAAGGGTTTGCCTGCTTCAAAGGCGACGGCGGCACGTGTTTCCATGGGATCCTCCTGATGGGCGCTGATCACTTTCGGCGATCGTATTCATTTGCTGTCGAAACTATGCCTGATCAGGGCGGGGCGTTGCAATCCTAGACCGTATTCTAATTCACCCCTTGTAACCAGCCATCTGCCCGCCGATATCCTGACGAATGTAGATTTAAGGTTACGACATGGATTCGGTAACGCAGTTCGCATTGGGCGCGGTGATTGGTGCAGTCGCCCTGGCCCCTAAGATTGGCGCACGCAACGCCATTATCGTCGGTGGGGTGATGGGCACGTTGCCGGATTTGGATACTTTTCTGCCATCAGACGATCCGGTATCTGCGTTTACGTCGCACCGTGGGGCGACACACTCACTCATTGTTCAGGCCATCGCCGCGCCCTTTTTCGCTGAACCATTGGTCAGGCTTTTCAAGGGGCTGCGCGAGCATCGAATTTTCACATACCTCGCAATTTATATGATATTCGCCACCCACGCACTGATCGACGCCATCACGATTTATGGAACCCGGTTATTTTACCCAGTCGTCGATACACCATTTGGCCTGGGGTCGATGTTCATCATCGATCCATTTTATTCGCTGCCTTTGATTGTCATCGTACTTTGGGGGTTAGCAATATCGACCTATGGCACGACATTTGCTAGGTGGGCAAAGCGGGCGTTGATGCTGACCAGTGCCTATATGCTGCTCAGTATCCCTTTGCAGCAAATGGCCGAAGCCAAAGCGCTTCAGGTTCTCGAAGACCGCAGTATCGAGCCGGAGCAGGTTTTGACCGTGGCGGGGCCGTTTAGCATCTTTTATTGGAAGACCATCGCGATTGATGGGAATCGTTACATCAATCTTTATTCATCCACGTTTGGCAATAAAGACGCAGTGACAGCGTATGTCCATTCGCGTCGCGCTGACCTGATCCCGTGCCTCGCAAGCAATCAATGGTTCCAAGATCTAAGTGCCTTCAACAAAGACATCTTCAGTTTGGCTGTGGATGGGACTGAGGTCGTGATGTCGGACCTTCGTATGGGACTATCCCCCAATTATGTCTTTAGCTTTGCCATTGCAGAGGCGGCTGACGGTGGCATGCGCCCATTGGAGATACCGGTGCGTCGGCCTGTCACGCGAAGCGTCGTTGGGGATTGGGATTGGTTGTTCGCCGGCATTGCCGGATCAGCTATTCCCCGCCCAGCAGAGGCATCGTTCGCTATTGCGCTGGATGACTTGGGACCAATAAAACAGCTTTTGGCAATGACGCGGTGCGCCGCAGGGTGATCTGGTGATTGCTTGCCCTGGGTCTCAGCTTAGACCTTCGGTCCGCTTCGCGCACGCCGAGATGACGAGACTTAGACTAGAGACGCTTGGTGTAGACGTACTCTACGGATTTAGAGGCATCAGCGCGATGGACCAACCCCGGTTGGCGATTGTATCCCAAGCGGTCATAGAGACGATGCGCATTTAAGAACCGAGAGTCAGTATAAAGCATCATCATGTCAGCCGACATATCGTCCCGTGCGGTGCGTTCGACCAGATCACAAAGTGCCTGACCAATGCCGCGGCCACGTGCATGGGGCGAGACATAAAGCTTATTCAGGCGTGCAACATGCGGGGCATCTGTCGGTGTCAGTGCCACGGTCCCACAAACCTGATCGCCGCATTCTGCGATCCAGAACTTGCCGCCCAGATTGTTAAATGAAGATGCAGGGCTGCGCAGCTCTGGCTCTTCTTCGTCGACCAGCAACACACATCCTTGATATTCGCTGTACACCTCGTCGATCAACGCGATCACGCGGTCAGAGTCCTCGTCATTGGCCGGACGCACGATGGAGTCGGCAATGCGGGTAGATATTTCTTCGGTCGCGATGGAGGGCATGTTCAATTGCGCCCCTCCAACAGGCCACGGGCAATGACCTGCGCCTGGATCTCTGCCGCACCTTCGAACACATTCAAGATACGTGCATCGCAAAGCACCCGCGAAATCGGGTATTCGAGGGCGTAACCATTGCCGCCATGAATCTGCAATGCACCGTCAGCGTTTGCCCAGGCGACGCGTGCGCCCAGCAATTTGGCCATGCCGGCTTCGATGTCACAGCGGCGATCGGAATCTTTTTCGCGGCCCGAGAAATACGTGAGCTGACGTGCGATCATCGTTTCAACAGCCATCCATGCCAGCTTGCCGTGAACCCGTGGGAATTTATAGATCGGTTTACCGAACTGGATGCGGTCCTTGGCATATTGCAGGCCCAGTTCCATCGCATTTTGTGCGACGCCGACGGCGCGGGCTGCCGTTTGAATGCGGGCACTTTCGAATGTCGCCATCAGTTGTTTGAAACCCTGGCCCTCTTCGCCACCCAGTAATTGGGATGCGGGCACTTTCATGCCATCGAAGCCAAGTTCGTATTCTTTCATGCCACGATAGCCGAGGACTTCAATCTCGCCGCCGGTCATGCCGTCCTTTGGGAATGGGTCTTCGTCGGTCCCGCGCGGCTTTTCAACCAACATCATAGACAGGCCTTTGTAGCCCGCTTCGTCCGCATTGGTGCGCGCCAGCAGCGTCATCATATCTGTGCGCGCCGCATGCGTGATCCAGGTTTTGTTCCCGGTGATTGTGTATTCATCACCTTCTAGGGTCGCGCGGGTTTTCAACGATGCGAGGTCAGACCCGGTGCCGGGTTCGGTGAAGACGGCCGTTGGCAAAAGTTCGCCCGATGCAATCTTTGGCAGGTAAGTTTCTTTTTGCGCATCTGTGCCGCCCAGCCGGATCAATTCCGCGGCGATTTCAGAACGCGTGCCGAGTGACCCAACACCGATGTATGCGCGTGAGAGTTCTTCGGTCACCACGCACATGGCCATTTTACCCAGGCCAAGGCCACCGAATTCTTCTGGGACGGTCAGGCCAAAAACACCCAACTCGGACATTTGGTTGACCACGTCCATCGGGATCAACTCGTCTTTCAAGTGCCATTCATGGGCATAGGGAAGTACTTGTTCTTCGGCAAAGCGGCGGAACTGATCACGGATCATGTCGAGTGTTTCGTCTGAAAGCCCGGCAGCGCCGAAATGTTCGTCTTCGATAAGGTCAGCAATTTGCGCGCGAACGGCCTCTGTGTTGCCGTTGGCCATCAGCGAGCGAACACCGTCGTTGGACAACAGCGCATGATGCGCGTCATCGGGAATACCCAAATCACTTGGGCGCACGATTTCAAGCTGGCTAAGCGCAACGCCGCCCGACAGTTGGCTTAGGTATTCGCCAAACGCGGCTTGCAGCATCAATTGTTCGAGCGTGCCGAACCGACCTTCTGTTTCTAAGCGTCCTGCCCATTCATGCATTTGGCGCAGGCCTTCGGCGTAGGTTGCAAACCATGCCAAGCCGTGGACGGCCGTTTGATGTTTTTCGACGAGTTCACCCTTTGCACGGCCATCAACAACAACGATGTCGCTGACGGCTTGACGTGCAGAAGCATAAAATGTGCCCGCAGCCGAGAGGGCTGTCTCGGTAACTGATAACAAATCGGCCAGAACGGTATGCTCCGGCTGTCCACTTGCGTCCATGGTGATTTCCTTAGCGTGCGTCTTTTGGTGAACCGAGGAAGGGCCAGCCTGAAGTATTAGTCCAGTGACTGGCCCGTTCGGATCAATCTTCCAGGCAGTCTTCAATCGTGCGGCAGCCAGGCTTTTTGGCCTGAACCAGCACAGCCATGTTACCAGGGCGGTGCTGATTGCGCATCATTTTTATGTGTGCTGCGGGGATGTCATCCCACGAGAACACTTCTGACATGCATGGGTCCAAGCGACGTTCGATGACCAACTGGTTGGCCTGCGAGGCTTGTTGCAAATTGGCGAAGTGGCTGCCCTGAATCCGCTTTTGGCGCATCCACACGAAGCGTGCATCCATGGTCAGGTTAAAGCCCGTCGTCCCGGCGCAGAACACAACCATACCGCCGCGTTTGACGATGTTGCAGCTGACAGGGAAGGTGGCTTCGCCGGGGTGTTCGAAAACGAAATCGACATCGTTGCCTTTGCCTGTGATCTCCCAAATGGCTTTTCCGAATTTCCGGGTTTCACCCATGTATTCTTTAAAACCCTCGCCGTTCACTTCTGGCAACTGGCCCCAACAGTTAAAGTCTTTGCGGTTGATGACACCCTTGGCACCCAAGCCCATGACGAAATCACGCTTGTCTTCGTCGGAGATCACACCAATCGCATTGGCACCTGCAGTTGCAATTAACTGAATAGCCATCGATCCCAGTCCACCAGATGCACCCCATACCAAGACGTTATGACCTGGTCTAAGGATATGTGGGCGATGTCCGAATAGCATCCGATAAGCCGTTGCGAGGGTCAGTGTGTAACAAGCGCTTTCTTCCCATGTCAGGTGCTTGGGACGCATCATGCACTGACGGTCTTGGACCCGTGCAAACTGCGCGAACGACCCGTCTGGCGTCTCGTAACCCCAAATCCGTTGAGAGGTCGAGTACATTGGGTCGCCGCCGTTACATTCCTCGTCGTCGCCGTCATCTTGGTTGCAATGCACCACGACTTCGTCACCAACCTTGAAACGTTTCACCTTGGAACCGACAGCATAGACAATGCCTGAGGCATCGGATCCGGCGATGTGATATTCTGCTTTGTGGTAATCAAAAGGAGAGATCGGTGTGCCGAGCGCAGCCCACACTCCGTTATAGTTCACGCCAGCAGCCATCACCATGATCAGCACGTCGTGGCTGTCCAATTCTGGTACATCGACCACTTCGACCTGCATCGCGGAAGTCGGCTCGCCGTGGCGCTCTTTACGGATCGCCCATGCATACATTTGTTTTGGAACATGTCCGAGTGGCGGAATTTCGCCCATCTCGTATAAATCTTTTTTCGGCTGGTTTGGCTCGAATTCAATGACTTCTGCAGTGTCGTTCATCGCGTGTCCCCTTCAGACTGGTTACGGCGAACCGCGCGCCTCCCAACACGTCGGCTTTCCCCTACAGCAATTCACATTACAGCTTTATTGCAATGCAATAAGAGCCTTAAACGGATTCCGCTTTCTTCGCAATGCACAATTTGATAGTGTTTGGAAAAAATATGGCTATTTTTGAAACATAATTACAAAATTTATCGTATTTGGTAAGCTTAGGGGCTTTGGGGAGTCTAAAATGAAAGATAATTTCGTGTCAGAAAAAAAGGATCATGCTGCGCCTGCACAATTAGACACTTCGCCAAAAAAGGACCGTCCTTGGCTTTTTCGAACGTATTCAGGGCATTCATCGGCGGCTGAGTCGAATAAATTGTATCGATCCAACCTCGAAAAAGGGCAAACCGGGCTCTCCATTGCGTTCGATTTGCCGACTCAGACAGGATATGACAGTGATCATGCGCTGGCGCGGGGTGAAGTCGGCAAGGTGGGTGTCCCGATATCGCACTTGGGCGACATGGAAACCCTTTTAGATAGTATTCCGCTCGATCAAATGAATACATCGATGACGATCAATGCGCCGGCGGCGTGGTTGTTGGCATTGTATATCGCGACGGCAGAAAAACAGGGGATCGACCGAAAGTCGCTTTCGGGCACCATACAAAACGACATCATCAAAGAGTATCTCTCGCGCGGTACATATATCTTCCCGCCCGCGGCGAGCCTGCGATTGATCTCTGACGTGGTTAGTTTCACCTACAGCGAAGTGCCGAAATGGAACCCGATGAACATCTGTTCCTATCACTTACAGGAAGCGGGCGCGACGCCGGTCCAAGAATTGGCGTTTGCATTGGCCAACGCGATTGAGGTATTGGATCGTGTCCGTCCCCAAGTCCCAGAAGCAGATTTTCCAACCGTTGTCGGTCGGATCAGTTTCTTTGTGAACGCAGGGGTCAAGTTCATCACCGAAATGTGCAAGATGCGCGCATTTACCGAATTGTGGGATGAGATCTGCCGCGAACGCTACGGCGTCGAAGACCCAAAACTACGCCGCTTCCGTTATGGGGTGCAGGTGAACTCATTGGGGCTGACCGAACAGCAACCGGAAAACAATGTCTATCGGATTTTACTCGAAATGCTTGCAGTCACGTTGTCTAAGAACGCGCGTGCCCGCGCCGTGCAATTGCCTGCTTGGAACGAAGCCTTGGGTCTGCCGCGACCTTGGGATCAACAGTGGTCACTTCGGTTGCAACAAATAGTGGCCTATGAGTCCGATCTTTTGGAATACGGTGACTTGTTTGATGGCTCGCCTGTAATTGATGCCAAGGTCGAAGAACTCAAAGCGGCTGCCCTTGAAGAACTCAAATCCATCGACGAGATGGGCGGTGCCGTTGCCGCTGTTGAGAATTCCTACATGAAACGCCGTCTGGTCGAGAGCAATGCCGAGCGTTTGGCCAAGATCGAGTCGGGCGAGCAGATCGTTGTCGGCGTTAACAAGTATGTCGAGGCCGAGGACTCACCGCTGACCGCTGCCGACGATGCTATTATGACGGTCGATGCATCGGCTGAAAGTGCGCAGATTGGATCGCTCGGTAAATGGCGCGAATCCCGCGACGCGGATGCCGTGGCGAAAGCGCTCGCCGCCCTGACGGCTGCCGCCAAAAATGGTGATAACATCATGGAGCCATCCATCGCATGTGCGCATGCGGGTGTGACGACGGGTGAATGGTCTGGTGTGTTGCGTGACGTGTTCGGTGAGTATCGCGCGCCCACAGGTGTTGGCGGATCGGGCAGTGTCTCGAACGAGAGCATTCAGCGTATCCAAGGTCGTGTTGCCGATCTTGAAGACTTACTTGGCACGAGGTTGAAGATGTTGGTCGGCAAGCCGGGCCTTGATGGGCATTCCAACGGCGCTGAACAAATTGCCGTCCGCGCGCGCGATGCCGGGATTGAAGTCGTCTATGAAGGCATCCGTTTGACCCCGGCCGAGATCGTGGCCGCCGCAGGTCAAGAAGATGTTCATGTTGTTGGGCTGTCGATTTTGTCGGGATCACACATCACGCTGGTTGCCGATATCGTTAAACAAATGGCCGAGGCTGGCTTGTCTGATGTGCCCGTCGTCGTCGGCGGCATCATTCCACCTGATGACGAAGCAACCTTGCTCGCATCCGGTGTGGCGGCGGTCTACACGCCCAAGGATTTTGATATCAACAAGATCTTGGACAACATCGTCGACATCGTTGAAGGCGTGCATAAACGGGCGGCTTAAACTTGTTTATAGGAAAATATGCCTAAACAAATCTCGGATGTCACCTTGCCGATGCGGCAGCACTTCCTCGCCGGGCGGGGTTTTTAGGAATATTATTCTATCGTTTGAGTTAAAAAAAACTCGCGGACATCGTCAGACTCCTCTCTGTAAATGAGATAGGAAG
>CBFHXC010000011.1:0-55737 GCA_965659695.1 Rhodospirillales bacterium | reverse complement strand
AACTATAGCGAAAATAACTCATTGATCCAATTGAATTTCTTTAAATCACCAGTTTAGGGAAAAACAAAAGGGTCAGAGAAAATATCTCTAACCCTATGAAATATAACAGAAAAAATGGTGGAGCCAGACGGAATCGAACCGACGACCTCTACAATGCCATTGTAGCGCTCTCCCAACTGAGCTATGGCCCCACACTTTTCGGAGCGAGCCTTGCGGCAATGCGTCTTGGGGACGCGCTCCTATATTTCTTAACGGGCCGGACATTACGAATGCGGCCCATGGCGATCAAGCTAAAAGTCGCACCCCGATCACGAGGCCCACGACATCAGATTGATCAGGTATCTTCTTTTTCGACTTCGATGTGTTCTTTGACTTCGGCGACATCGTCATCATCTACGTCATCGTCGTCATCATCGGGGTTAGGCAGCAGATCATCATCGTCATCATCGATTTCGAGGAGATCTTCATCCTCGTCATCCTCTTCTTCTGCTTCTTCCTCGACCTTGGCGACCACTTTCTTTTTCGGTTCCGCCGCGGGCTGGCGTTTTGGCTTGAGGACGGGCTGTGCGTCGAACGTGTGCTCGCACTTCGGACAGGTCGCGGGCGACTTGCCCAAGTCGTAAAAACGCGCACCACAATCAGGGCAGGTGAGCTTTTTTCCAAGATCAGTTTTCGGCACCGGATCACTCCTGGTCATGACACATTAATTCAATTCGGGCATTTGCCATGGTTCCCGGCGGCTGTCAAAGTCAAAAATGACAATCGGAAATGTTTCTGGGTGCGGCAATGCCCCGCGAATGTTATTTCATGACATGCTATGGGCGTGCTATGGGCATGTTAAGAGCGATCAAATCCCCTTCGGTGCTGCCGAAACCCACAGTTTTAATGAGTAATTGACGTGTCCGCATTGCGATCTAATCCTGCCAAGCCCCTATCCGGTGCCATTCGCGTGCCGGGCGATAAATCTGTCTCGCATCGATCATTGATGTTGGCGAGCCTATGTATCGGCGAAACCGAAATTCATGGCCTGTTAGAGGGCGAAGATGTCTTGGCCACGGCTGACGCGATGCGCGCGATGGGGTCCGAGATTACGCAACTGGGCACGGGGCATTGGCGGGTCGCCGGGCGCGGCGTGGGTGGATTGGCATCGCCCGCCCAAAAAATCGATATGGGCAACGCGGGGACCGGGGCCCGATTGTTGATGGGCCTGGTCGCGACGCACCCGATCACGTGCACATTTGTAGGCGACGCATCGTTATCGCGGAGACCGATGGAGCGTGTCATGGGGCCACTGCGGCAATTTGGGACCGTGTTTGATGCAAGGGACGGCGGCTTGTTGCCCGTCACGGTCCACGGTGCCGAAGACCCCATGCCGATCACGTACGAGCTGACAGTGGCCTCGGCGCAGGTGAAATCCGCCGTGCTGCTGGCCGGATTGAACACGCCCGGCAAAACCACGGTCATAGAGCCGATCCCCACCCGCGATCACACCGAAAACATGCTGCGGCATTTCGGGGCCGAGGTGGTGACCGAAAAGCGGGCCGAGGGCGGCAATATCATCACACTGACCGGCCAGCCAGAACTGACGCCTGCGGACATTCAGGTGCCGAGCGACGTGTCCTCGGCTGCGTTTCCGCTGGTGGCCGCAAGCATCGTGCCGGGCAGCGATATCACGGTCAGTGCCGTCGGCCTTAACCCATTACGGGCGGGTCTGATCGACACGCTGATCGATATGGGCGCGTATTTGGAAATTTTGGACCAACGGACCGAGGGCGGGGAGCCCGTCGGCGATATCCGCGTGAAAGCATCCAATCTACACGGCATCGATGTGCCGCCAGAACGCGCACCATCGATGATCGATGAATACCCAGTGCTGGCCGTCGCCGCATCTTGCGCCACCGGCACCACCCGGATGACCGGCATCGGTGAACTGCGGGTCAAGGAGTCAGATCGTCTGCAAGCCATGGTCGATGGACTGACCGCGGCGGGCGTCACCGTCCGGCATGGCGAGGACTGGATGGAAATCGATGGCACCGGCACACCGCCCCGGGGTGGGATGATGGCGACGGTGGACCTGGATCACCGCATCGGGATGAGTTTTCTTATTTTGGGCATGGTCACCGCGGCCCCGGTCGATATCGACGATGGTGCGGCCATCGCGACCAGCTTCCCGGGCTTTGCCGATCTGATGAACGGCCTGGGCGCGGAAATTCAATAACTTTCGACGCTACCGACAACTCTTCGCGGTTGACCTTCCCTCATCGTCATCCCGGACGCGGGTTTTCTCCGAGCGAGAGCGAGGTCAGGAAAGTCAGCGATCCGGGATCTATCTCGCGACGGTACCAAGTGCATCCATGGGTCCCGGGTCGTAAGGATCGCATCCGACCGCGAGCCGCGCCCGAGCGATGCCTAACGCCCGGGATGACAAGTTGGGGGATGTTGGCGCGAGCGGCTAATCCCCATCTTTCCCTAGCCAACCCCACCCCTCATTGTCATCCCGGCGAAAGCCGGGACCCATTCTACTACAGTGCCAAGTGCATCCATGGGTCCCGGGTCCTAAGTATCGCAACCGACCGCGTGCCGCGTCCGGGCGATGCCTAAAGCCCGGGATGACGATTGGGGAGATGATGCCGTGCTTGGCTACACCAACGCCCGGGATGACGAATGGAGAGATAGAGACCGCTTCTGGCCAAGCTCGGTCTTTTCCCGGCTTTCCAGCATTCGGGCGCTCAAGGGCGATATTTCGCCTGCGATAAATCCAACCATCATTTGAAGAACGGCCCCATCTCTAATACGCTATCCCTCAATCACCTGTTACCCAAGGAGACCACCTCATGATCATCGCCGTAGACGGACCGGCTGCTGCCGGGAAGGGCACGTTATCGCGTAACATCGCCGAGGCGTTTGATTTTGCGCATCTGGATACGGGTTCCATTTACCGGGCGACGGCGAAAAAGGTCTTGGATCACGGGATCGACCCGGAAGACGATGCGGCGTGCGCCGAAATAGCCCGCAATTTGACCGCCGATGACTTAACGTCAGATGGCCTGCGGACAGAAGCTGTGGGGCAGGCGGCATCCAAGGTTTCTGCCATTCCTGACGTGCGCGTAGCGTTGCTGAATTTCCAACGGGACTTCGCAAATACCCCGCCACACGGCAAATCAGGCGCCGTTTTGGACGGTCGTGACGTGGGCACGGTTGTATGTCCGGGCGCAGAGGTTAAAATATTCATCACCGCCGCAACAGAGGTTAGGGCCGAGCGACGCTTTAAAGAGTTGCAGTCTGCGGGCCAGAACGCTATATACGCGCGCGTTCTAGAAGAGATGAAGGAGCGTGATGAACGGGATAGTTCCCGGTCGGTGGCTCCGTTAAAACCGGCTGACGACGCCGTTACGATCGATACGGGTGAACTTGATGCGCAACAGGTATTCGATCAGGCGCTAGAGATCATAAGATCCAGGCAGTCGTAAAAGAAGTAATCTCCGATAACAGAACCGCCCACAAAAAGGGTGGCAATGAGACAGACGCACTCCTTGGTCATGGTGACTTTGGGGGCATTGAGTTTAATTAGGTTTCAAGACCGTCGGAACCAACCGGCTGGCCAGAAACGAGAACATAGGAAGATATTTTAACATGGCGAATACAGATACCTCGACAGAGGTCCCTCCAATGACTGAAGATTTTGCAGCGCTTCTCGATGAACAATTGGGTGCAGAAGACGATGGCTTCGAAGGCCGCGTCCTTAAAGGCACCGTGATCGCAGTAGACAGCGACGTTGTCGTGGTCGACGTGGGTCTTAAATCCGAAGGGCGCGTTCCATTAAAAGAATTTGGTGCTCCTGGCACCGACCTCGCGATTGCCGCTGGCGACGAAGTCGACGTTTTCGTCGAACGCTACGAAGATCGTGATGGCATCATCCGCCTCAGCCGCGAGAAAGCCCGCCGCGAAGAAGCATGGGCCGAGCTTGAAAAGTCCTTCAACAAGGGCGAGCGCGTCAACGGCGTTATCTTTGGCCGCGTCAAAGGTGGTTTCATTGTCGATCTGTCCGGCGCCGTGGCCTTCTTGCCAGGCAGCCAAGTCGACATCCGCCCGGTTCGCGACGTGGGCCCATTGATGAACTCACCGCAGCCGTTCCAAATCCTGAAAATGGATCAGGCGCGCAACAACATCGTTGTTTCACGTCGTGCGGTTCTCGAAGAAACCCGCTCCGAAGCACGTTCGGAACTCATGCAGAACCTCGAAGAGGGTCAAATCCTCGACGGTGTCGTCAAGAACATCACCGATTACGGTGCGTTCGTTGATCTCGGCGGCGTCGACGGTCTGCTGCACGTCACCGACATCGCGTGGAAGCGTATCAACCACCCATCCGAAGCGCTGCAAGTTGGCGAAACGGTTAAGGTTCAGGTGATCCGCTTTAACTCCGAAACTCAGCGTATTTCGCTGGGCATGAAGCAGCTTGAAGCTGATCCATGGGAAGGCATCGATGCCAAATACCCAATCGGAGCGAAACTGACGGGTCGCGTGACCAACATCACCGATTACGGCGCGTTCGTAGAGCTTGAAGCCGGTGTCGAAGGTTTGGTTCACGTTTCCGAAATGAGCTGGACCAAGAAAAACGTTCACCCTGGCAAAATCGTTTCCACCAGCCAAGAAGTCGAAGTCATGGTTCTGGATACAGACCGCGACAAGCGTCGGATTTCTTTGGGTCTCAAACAGTGCATGGAAAACCCATGGTCGGACTTCCTGGCGAAGTACCCAATGGGCACCGAAGTCGAAGGCGAAATCCGCAACATCACCGAATTCGGTCTGTTTGTCGGTCTCGACGGCGACATCGATGGTATGGCCCACTTGTCAGACCTCAGCTGGGACAAAACCGGCGAAGAAGCACTCGCAGACTACAACAAAGGTGACATGGTCAAAGCCAAGGTCCTTGATGTTGATGTCGAGAAAGAGCGCGTTTCACTGGGTATCAAACAGCTCTCTGCCGATCCTGTCGGTGGCGCACTCGAAGGTGTGAAAAAAGGCCAAGTTGTCACGTGTACCGTTACGGCGATCACGGACGGTGGCATCGAAGTCAACGTCAACGATGCGATCCCTGGCTTCATCCGCAAGGCTGATCTGTCCCGTGACCGTTCCGAACAGCGTCCTGACCGCTTTGCCGCAGGCGAAAAAGTCGACGCCAAGGTCACACAGGTTGATAAGTCTGGCCGTCGCGTCACGCTCTCGATCAAAGCTCGCGAAGTCGAGGACGAGAAGAAAGCGATGAAGGAATACGGTTCCACCGATTCCGGCGCGACCTTGGGCGATATCTTGGGTGCCGCTCTTGCTGGCAACCAAACCGAGGAAGCTCCTGCTGAAGAACCAGAAGCACCAGTTGAAGAAGCTGCGGCCGAAGAAGCCCCAGCCGAAGAAGCTGCCGCCGAAGAAGCACCAGCAGAAGAAACTAAGCCAGAAGACGACAAGGCTTAATCTTCTAACGTTATAAAAAATGCGGGTGGGCTGGTGAAAAACCGGTCCGCCCGTTTTATGTTTCTGCTAAGATAAAGACACACATCAAAAGTACGACGGAGCCCGTGAGAGTATGAGTGCCGGTTTAGAAGGTGACACCATCTTGGCCCTGCGGAAATTGCGCAGACATTTGACCGTTTGGCGTTTGTTGACGGTCGTTGGCTTTGCTTTGGCGATTTTCATGACAGTGCGTGATGACGCAGGACTTTCCAGTGGCCCGCACGTGGCTGCGGTCGAGGTCGAGGGGATCATTCTGAAAGACCCCGACATGCTCGCGATGTTCGAAGAGATCGCCGATGATCCTGACGTCGAAGCGCTGATCGTCAAAATCTCTAGCCCCGGCGGCACGTTTGGCGGCGGCGAAGCGTATTTCAAAGGGCTTCGGCAAATCTCAAACAGCAAACCCGTGGTCGCCATTATGGGTGATCTGGCAACCAGTGGCGCCTATATGACGGCCATCGCGGCGGACCGTATTTATGCCAGCCGTGGCACGATTACTGGGTCCGTTGGTGTGATCATGCAATCGGCTAACATCACGGGATTATTGGATAAATTGGGCATTGAGCCTGAAATCATCAAAAGCGGCCCGGCCAAGGCCGTGCCCAACCCGATGGAAGACTTATCCCCGGATTCTCGTGCCCAATTGCAGGGTATCATTGATGAATTGCAGGGCA
Source organism: Rhodospirillales bacterium (assembly GCA_965659695.1). Taxonomy (GTDB): domain Bacteria; phylum Pseudomonadota; class Alphaproteobacteria; order Rhodospirillales; family Casp-alpha2; genus UBA4479. The sequence goes on along the minus strand of CBFHXC010000011.1, from coordinate 49,555 downwards.
TGTTCCTCGAAATGGTGTCGGAACGACGCGGCAAATCGGTTGCAGAGTTGAACAGTGCCATTGGCGATGGCCGTATTCTAACCGGAACGGCGGCCGCCGATGCGGGATTGATTGACCAAGTGGGCGATGAAAACGATGCCCGGCTGTGGTTGCAATCTGCGCATGAAGTTTCCACCGAATTACCTGTGATTGAATGGTCGATAGAGGATCCGATTGATTGGTGGCGCGAAGCGGGGGCATCTTTGAGCACCGCTATATTCGGAAAATCTCTTCTACCTGAAAGACTTAGACTTGACGGCATTCTTGCCCTTTGGCACCCTTCGTTGAATAAAGACTCAGGGTGGGAACCGCTCAGCGGTGGAGGAAGATCACGATGACGAAGTCGGAGTTAATCGCGAAATTGGCAGCGGAGAATCCGCGCCTGTATCATCGCGAGGTTGAGCGGATCGTATCCACCATTTTCGAAGAAATTACGGCGGCGTTGTCTCGTGGGGACCGGGTCGAATTGCGGGGCTTTGGCGCGTTCTCGGTCAAGGCACGACCATCAAGGGTCGGTCGCAACCCGCGCACCGGTGAATCTGTCAGTGTCGACGAAAAATTCATTCCCTATTTCAAAACCGGCAAACAGTTGCGCGAGCGTTTGAACAACGGCGAGTAATAGTCGGAACGAAGCCCGACCGCGCCTAAAAGTAATTGCGGTCAATAAAGTCTATAAAGTGGAGCAAGCCGCGTGAAGCGCATCATTTCCTGGATCGTCATGATCCCTTTTGCCCTTATCGTTATTGTTTTTTCGGCTTCAAATCTGGAATTGGTCACATTGAATTTGTGGCCGCTGCCCCACGAAATATCGGTCCCGATGTTCACGATGATTTTGACCGTGTTCATTTTCGGTTTTCTGATGGGCGGCATCGTCGCGTGGTTATCCGCAGGCAAAAGCCGCATTGCGGCGCGCCAGAATCGATATCGTGCCGACAAGGCCGAGCGCGAGTTGCGTACCCTTTCCAACAAGTTGGATGATCGATCACGTGACGCACAGCAGAATACGTCAATCGCCACGGTACCTGCGACAAATACGCGGGCTTAAAGTGCATCGCACCCCTCAATATCATCGGTGATCTTGCCTAACTTGCTCGGGGCGGTTAAACCGACGTCATCATGACAATTGCACCCAAAGACAGAATTTACGTGGCGCTGGATACCCCTGATGTGGGGGCAGCGATTTCCATGGCGCAACAGCTTGCTGGCTATGTCGGCGGCGTCAAATTGGGCAAGGAATTCTTTGTCGCCAATGGCCCCGATGCCGTACGCGCTGTTGGCGGTTTGGGTATGCCGGTGTTCCTGGATCTTAAATTTCACGACATCCCAAACACGGTGGCGGGGGCTGTGCGCTCGGCGTTGCCGTCAGCGCCTGCGATCCTGAACGTTCACGCGATGGGTGGCTCGGCGATGATGCGCGCCGCCAAACAAGCGCTGGACTCAGGTGATGGGCCTGCGCCGATGCTGATCGCGGTTACGGTCCTGACGTCATTGGGTGATGATGATTTGGCAGAACTGGGGATTTCGGTGAATGCCGAAGAACAAGTCGTGCGCTTGGCTAAGCTGACCCAATCTTGTGGGTTGGACGGGGTCGTTTGTAGCCCCCGCGAAATTGGCCCGATCCGAGCGGCCTGCGGTGATGACTTTAAACTGGTCGTGCCGGGGATTCGTCCAACCTGGTCCGCAACCGGTGATCAAAAGCGGATCACCACGCCATCGGATGCGGTGGCGGCTGGTGCCGATTATCTGGTGATTGGACGTCCTATTACCTCCGCCGATGATCCTGTCAAAGCGGCGCAGATGATTGCCGACGAGATTAGTGGTTAATTGGCTCCCCCCCTCACCTAACCTCTCCCCCGCACATTGGCTCGCGCCAATTAAATTGGCGACGGGGAGAGGGATTAGATCGAGTGATGTTGCAACAGGGTCCCTCTCCCATGCGAAGCGGGGGAGAGGACAGGTGAGGGGGCGTTATTCCGCCGCCCGCAACCCCATATCCCAGAACGCCGCCTCAAGCCGGGTCGCCTCGGCGAATGTTTTGGTCAGAGATGCCATCCGACCGGGCCCGCCGCGTTCTTTCATCAGCCGGTCGAGCGTCGCACGCTCTTCGGCGGCGACATCCTGGTAGTCCTTTGAGGCATACATTTCGATCCACGGCACATAAGGGTTCCCCGCGATCTTGGTGTCGGGGTTATGCGCCAACGCGTGGCCGATTTCGCCGTAACCTAACATGCACGGTGCCAGCGCCACATGCAGATCAAGCAGATCACCTTGTAGGCCCTTTTCCAGCACATAACGGGTATAGGCCATGGTTTCGGGGGCTTCGGGGACGGCGGCCATTTGTGCCTCGGTCAGGCCCCAGCCCGCACAAAATTCGACATGCAGGGCCATTTCCGTATCGATGATGGCGCTTAGGCCCGCAGCGGCACCGCGAATGTCTTCGATTGTTTCAGCCTTATATGCTGCCAACCCATAGGCGCGGGCAAAGTGGATCAGGAACAGATAATCTTGCTCCAAATAAAATCGAAACGCAGATTCCGGCAGGGTGCCGTCGGCCATGCCCGCGACGAACGGATGTTCCACGTACGCGCGCCAATCGTCAGCGCAATTGTCGCGCAGGGTTTCAAACAGGTTTTTCGGTGCGGTGCTCATGCACAATATATTGGTCTGGGACTTGACGTTGTCGAGCCTTCGACCGACATTCCGCGCATTATTAAAGGAACTCATGCGATCATGACCGTTCAAGTCAAAATCTGTGGACTGCGCGAAGCCGAGCACGTCGAAGCCGCCGTTGAGGCCGGTGCCGCGCTGACCGGGTATGTGTTTTTCCCAAAATCGCCGCGGAACGTGACGATCACAGAAGCCGCCGCGCTGACTGCCCGCGTCCCAGACAGCGTTCGCAAAGTGGCGCTTGTGGTGGATGCGGATGATGATTTGTTGCGCGCCATTGTCGATGGGGCTGGCGTCGACACCCTGCAATTGCATGGTCACGAAACACCGGACCGGGTGAGCGACATTCGTGATACCTTTGGGCTGACGGTGATGAAGGCGCTGCCGATTGCCAATCGGTCGGATGTTGAAACCGCGCGGTCCTATCAGTGCGTTAGCGATCTGTTGCTGTTTGATGCCAAACCGCCTCAGGACGCGACCCGTCCCGGCGGCAATGCGACGGCGTTTGACTGGACGCTATTGAGTGGGACCGACTGGTCGGTCCCGTGGATGCTGGCAGGGGGCCTGGATGCAACCAATGTGGCCCAGGCTATTCGCATCAGCGGTGCCCGGATGGTCGATGTCTCAAGCGCGGTCGAAGACGATATGGGCCGAAAAGACGCCGATAAAATTCGCGACTTCATCGCCGCCGCGCATCGCGCTTAGAACGAATGATTTTGGCTGAAAGCCCGCAAAAATCCCTGTTAAACAGAGGGTTCAGCGGTTAAGTTTCGGGCCTTACGGAAAGGGTGACCATGAATAAACCAAATACGCTCAGAACAGGTGTCGATGAAAACGGCCATTTCGGGATTTTTGGCGGCAGATATGTCGCCGAGACCTTGATGCCGCTGATCCTCAACGTTGAGAAAGCCTATGAACAGGCACGCAATGACGACGATTTCTGGGCCGAGTTCCATCACCTCATGAAACATTATGTGGGGCGTCCGTCGCCGCTGTATTTTGCCGAGCGCCTGACCGAGCATTTTGGTGGTGCCAAGATTTATATGAAGCGTGACGAGTTGAACCACACCGGCGCGCACAAGATTAACAACACCATCGGCCAGATTTTGCTGGCACGACGCATGGGTAAAAAACGTATCATCGCTGAAACCGGCGCGGGTCAGCACGGCGTGGCGACGGCAACCGTTTGTGCACTGTTTGGTCTACAGTGCGTTGTCTACATGGGTGCGACCGACGTTGAGCGGCAAAAACCCAATGTCTTTCGTATGAAATTGTTGGGTGCAGAGATCATTCCCGTGACGGCGGGGACCGGGACGCTCAAAGACGCCATGAACGAGGCACTGCGCGACTGGGTCGCCAACGTCGAAGATACCTATTATCTGATCGGCACCGTCGCCGGGCCGCACCCGTATCCGATGATGGTCCGCGATTTCCAATGTGTGATTGGCGACGAAACCAAAGTCCAAATGCAAGAAGCCGAAGGCCGCTTGCCCGACAGTCTGGTCGCCAGCATCGGTGGCGGATCGAACGCCATGGGCCTATTCCATCCGTTCTTGGATGATGACAGTGTGCGCATTATCGGGGTTGAGGCTGCGGGACACGGCATCGAAACTGGCGAACACTGCGCATCGTTGAATGGCGGCAAACCGGGCGTGCTGCATGGCAACCGGACCTATCTGCTGCAAAACGACGATGGCCAGATCCTGGATGGATATTCGATTTCGGCGGGGCTGGATTATCCCGGTATCGGGCCAGAGCATTCGTGGCTGCGCGATATTGGCCGGGTCGAGTATGTATCCGTAACCGATAACGAAGCGCTGGAATCATTTAAGCTTTGCACCGCGATGGAAGGTATCATCCCCGCGTTGGAACCCTGTCATGCACTGGCGCATGTCGGGAAAATCGCACCCGATCTGCCGAAAGACCATCTGATGGTCATGAACATGTGTGGGCGTGGCGACAAAGATATTTTTGCGGTCGCCGAGATGCTGGGATTTGATCTATGAGTGGACCAGAAACACGTATCGGTCGCCGGTTTGAAAAACTAAAAGCCGAGGGTCGTGCCGGATTGGTCACATTCACCACGGCGGGGGATCCCGACTATGAAACGTCGGTAAAAATTCTCGATGGCATCGCCGAAGCGGGTGCTGATCTGATCGAAATCGGTGTGCCGTTCTCTGATCCCATGGCCGATGGCCCTGCGATCCAGGCGAGTTCGTTGCGCGCCATCAAGGCGGGTATGACGCTCAAGAAAACTTTGGAGATTGTCGCCGGGTTCCGCAAAAAAGACGACGACACGCCGATTATCCTTATGGGCTATTACAACCCGATCTATATCTATGGTGTGGATCAGTTCCTGGTCGATGCCAAACAGGCGGGTGTGGATGGGTTCATTGTGGTCGATCTGCCGCCCGAAGAAGAACAAGAATTCTGCCTGCCAGCGATTCAGGCTGGGCTCAACTTTATATACCTCACCGCGCCGACAACGGACGATGAACGTCTACCGCGTGTGGTTGAACACGCCAGCGGATTCATTTATTTCGTCTCGATTCTGGGGATCACTGGCACACGCGCGGCCAACGCGGATGACGTGGCGGGTCATGTAGGTCGAATTAGACAGTATTCGGACTTACCGGTGTGTGTGGGCTTTGGTATTCGTACGTCCGAACAGGCTGCCGAGATTGCCAAGATCGCCGATGGCGTGGTGGTCGGTTCTGCGTTTGTCGACAAGATCACCGACAACTTGGGCGAAGATGGTGCCATCGGGGCAAACACCGTTGACGATGTCCTGGGTCTGGTGCGCGAGCTTGCCGGTGGTGTGCGTGGCGCGCATACTGGGCGCGGAGATTAATTCATGAGCTGGATCACAAACTTCGTTCGACCCAAACTGCAAAGCCTTGTCGGTCGCAAGGAAGTTCCCGACAATCTGTGGCACAAGTGCCCGAATTGCGGGCAGATGATTTTCCATCGTGATCTAACAAAGAATCTTCAGGTCTGTCAGCACTGCGATCATCACATGCGCTTAGGCGCCAATGATCGTATGAAAATGCTGTTTGATGAGGGTAAGTTCACGCGCGTGTCGCTGCCCAAGGTGATTGCCGATCCGCTTAAATTCAAAGATCTGAGAAAATACAGCGAACGTCTAAAGGACGCGCAGAAAAAGACCGACATGACTGACGCCATCGTCGTCGCCCATGGCAACATGGATGGCCAAGAAACGGTCATGGCGGCGTTCGATTTTTCATTCATGGGTGGGTCCATGGGCTTGGCCGTTGGGCATGCGATCATCACCGCCGCACGCGAAGCGGTGTCGCGTCATGCCCCATTGGTGATTCTACCGTCATCGGGTGGTGCCCGTATGCAAGAGGGTATTCATTCCCTGATGCAAATGGCGCGGACCACGATTGCGGTCGAAGAAGTGCGCGAAGCGGGATTGCCATATATCGTCGTGCTGTGTGATCCGACGACAGGTGGGGTTACGGCATCCTTTGCCATGCTGGGCGACATTCATATTGCGGAACCGGGTGCTGTGATCGGCTTTGCCGGGGCCCGCGTGATCGAACAAACCATTCGTGAAACCCTGCCCGAGGGTTTTCAGCGTTCCGAATATCTTTTGGAGCATGGCATGGTCGACATGGTCGTCGAACGCAAAGATTTGCGCGACACCTTGGCCCGCGTCATCGGCCTGTTGATGCGCCCCGTCGCCGGTGGTGACGGACCAGAGGCTGCCAAAACCACCGAGATCATCGTTCCGAAAACGGTCGAGGTTCTACCACCCGATGAAGCCAGCAAACCGGCTCCGGTGATCGTGACCGATGCGGTGTCCAACGAAAGCAAGGACGACGGTGACGACAAGCGCTAGCGATGCGATCCTTGCGCGGCTCCTTGATCTACATCCTAAACTGGTCGATCTGTCGCTCGGACGTATTGAGCGGTTGCTCGCAGCCCTCGAAAATCCTGAATTAAATCTGCCGCCCGTTGTTCACGTGACGGGGACCAATGGCAAAGGCTCCACGCTGGCCTTTCTGCGTGCGATTTTGGAAGCTGCCGGGTATCGCGTGCACGCCTATGCATCGCCGCATTTGGTGTACTTCCACGAACGGATCAGGCTGGCCGGTGAGTTGATCACAGAAGATCACCTGGAAGCCGTCTTAGAAGAATGCGAACGTGCCAACACGGGCGAGGAGATTACGTTTTTTGAGATCACCACCGCGGCGGCGTTTTTGGCATTTTCGCGGACACCTGCGGATATCGTGTTGCTGGAAAATGGGCTAGGCGGACGCCTGGATGCCACCAACGTGGTGCCGCGACCGGCGATGACGGGGATCACGCCGATCTCGCTCGATCATCAGCAATTTCTGGGCGACACCATTGATCTGATTGCTGCTGAAAAAGCAGGCATCATCAAATCGGGTGTGCCCTGTGTGACGGGCCCCCAAGTGCCAGTAGCGCACGCAGTGCTGGCGGCGACGGCGGCGCGCATCGGTGCGTCATTGATTTCGAATGGCGAAGATTGGTCGGTCGAGGCGACCACGGAAGGCCTTCAGGTGACTTTGCACGGCGAGGTGATGTCTCTGCCGAAACCGAACTTGGGCGGTGCGCATCAATTTATCAACGCAGCGCATGCGGTGGTCATGGCGCGGCATTTGGGCGGGTTCGATATCAAAGACGATCACTTGCAGACAGGTGTCTTGGGTGCCGACTGGCCAGCGCGGTTGCAGCGTTTGACCACGGGGCCGATCATCGATGCGCTGCCCGATGACTGCGAGGTGTGGCTAGACGGGGGGCACAATCCGGATGCGGGCCAAGCGTTGGCGGCCCATGCCGCCGAGGCTTGGCGTGACCGACCGCTGTATCTGATTGCAGGTATGATCAATACCAAAGACCCAATGGGGTATTTTGCACCGCTCAGTTCCTTGGTTGAAAGTGTGCAGTGTGTGACGATCCCTAACGAGGCGGCATCGGTTTTGGGTGAAGATCTGGCCGAAACGGCACGGGGTGCTGGGCACACTGCGACGACTGCTCAATCTGCCGCTGCCGCCGCCGAGGCGATTGCGGGGAACATCTCAGGCCCAGCCCGTGTGCTGGTTTGTGGCTCGCTGTATTTCGCGGGGCATATCCTCAGATCCCATATCTAAACGCAATTAATGTGTGAATGAGCTTTAACAAAATTAGATGAATCGCTGTTCAGGGCAGCAACGAGAAAATTTGATGTCGGAGAGCGCAGACAGAAATGCGATACTCGCAACTAATGACAGAAAAACATACAAGCCCATGGGGCCGAAGACGCCGATTGATGTGCCGGCGAGGATAGGTCCTATAAAGGCACCAAAGTTATATGCGATTAAGCCTGCACTCGTCGCTTGAACCGTATCTGTGTCGGCAGAAGTGTCGACGATCCGGCTAAGTCCAAAGGCATACATCGGCACCATAGCTCCGCCAACAATGGCTCCGCCAATTGATACAAGCCAAAGAGATTGAGTTGGAAAAGAAATAAGTACAAGACAGCTTACAATTGCTACTGCTGCACAAAGAGAGGCCACACTCATGCGCGTAAAGCGATCCGCAAGTGCACCTAAGGGGATTTCACTGATCGCGGATGCAATCAATACGAAAGCTATGAAGAACGCGATGTGTTCGGCTGACATCCCGATCCCTGCTGCATATATTGCGCTTAATCCATAAAAACTTGCATTTGCAATGCCGCCACACATCGCAACAATAAGGGCGGCAGGAAAACAACGTGCCGTTCCAATTAGTTCTTGAAAACGAAAATTGTTTTGTCCGCTACCTTTTGGTTCTTGGGTCAATAGCGCAGGAATAACCGAGGCGACGTAAGCCAAGGCAACAATCGTAAGGCTTGCATTCGCTGATCCCAGCACAAGCAGAAATGGGCCCAGTGATGTCGCAGCTAGTCTGACCGTTTCATACGTCGCAAATAACTTCCCGCGTGATCGTTGATCAGCTAGTGCTTGAAACCAGCCGTCGACGACCACGTAGTATGCCCCAAGTGAAAACCCACCAACAAAGCGGAGCAGTAGCCAAGCAAACTCATTGTCTGTGAGGGTGAGTGCATATGTCGCTCCAGCAGCAACCAAGGCACTTATCGCAAATTCTTTACGGTAGCCAATTCTACTGAGGACCTTTCCAAACATTAGTGCGGCAAGGAACGAGCCGCAGTAGTAAAGCGTTGTTACAAGGCCAATGAAGGCCGGATCGGTCCCCGAATCCTCTAGACGCAATGCGATAATCGGAAAAAGTGCGCCCGTTGCGAGCCCAAACATGGGAACGGCGGTCAGAAGCCGTTTTGATTTTCCAAGTGCATTTCTATAGCTCATTAACGAATGCCCCTAGTGTGTTCTGCCTGGATCAAAGTCCAACGTATAGCATTCGAATGACAGTCTCGGGATGACTCTTTTAATATGCAAATGATAATGATTTGCATTTGCATAAGAGATGAGTCAAGCTATCACCAAAGTCAGGCGCACCTGAGAGCGCGACAATGGGCGACCCAAAAACTATGGCACAATTTGCGCCCTAGATGACAAAGGAGAGATGCATGACACTTCAAAAGACCAGATCGCTATTGTTTGCGGATAATAGTACGCGGTTTTGTGAGCCAGAGGCCCTGTTGCTGGATGGCTTTCGGTTGTGGTCACAAAGCCCCGAAAACATGACCTACATTCGGCGTATTTTCATTGGCGCGCTGGGGCCGCAATCGGGCGAGCGGGCGACCAAGGCATTGAAGATGCTCTCGTTCTTAATCGGCACTCATGCGCATCGCACGTTTCTGATGCATCATCCGGGGAGTCTAAAAGTCACAGCAGATGAACGCTGGTTGCTGGCGCTAATCGGGGCCACGTTGCACGATCAACGCTCGCATGCGACAGCAGTTGTATCGTATCTGTTACCAGTGAATTGTCATGGCACGGTGCTGGCTGTTGCGGGAGAATTGGGTCGTGCGTTTAAATCCGGCGGTCAAGAATTCGCCCCACCGCGCCCATCAGTCGCCCCAAAGCAGCGAGATAAAGAAATTCGCGCCGTGGCCTAAGGTTAGCCGAATTTAGAGACCCGGCGGCTGCTGCCACCGCCATCGTCGGGAGAATGATCATGGCCCACAAAGTCGACCTTGGCCCCGCACTTGGGACATATCGCGGTTAAGTGCTCCTGCTTGCGATACCCTGCACGCAGCATCGCGGCGGCGTCATGGGCGGTCAGGCCTAATTCTTCTTGCAGGTGGCGCAACGCTTCTTGCTCGTCAAAATCAACCACGCCATCGGCCAAAACCTTGTCGACAAGTATTTCATATTCGTGGCGACGTTTATGCAAAGCTTTGTTAAATCCGGACGCTAAAATCCCTGCGGGCAAAGCCACCATACCGACGCTAATGATCCCGATTACCGACGCGCAAATTCGACCAATCAAGGTTTGCGGGACCACGTCGCCATATCCAATGGTCGTCATGGTAACGACCGCCCACCATAGGGCATGCGGGATTGACCCAAAGGCTTCGGGCTGGGCTTCGTGCTCAGCCATGTACGTCACACTGGCGGCGACCACGATCATCATCAGGAGCACAAACATGGCGGCTGCGATCACGGCTGATTCATCGCGCAACACCTGTAGCAACAGGTTCATGGATTTAGCATAGCGCGTCAGTCGGAAGGCGCGCAGCAATCTTAGCGCCCGCAACATCCGCAAATCGGCACCTAAAATGGCGCCAATATAAAACGGTAGCAAAACGATTAAATCAATCAACGCCAACGGTGACATCATGAAGCGCAGTCGACCCTTGACCCGGGACTTGTACTTGGGATTGTCGCTCTCGACCGATACCCAAACCCGGATCAGGTATTCTATAGAGAAGACAATGACGGAAAAGACTTCGAACGCATCGAAATGCGGTCCGTACGCCGCATAAACGTTGTCCATGGATTCAAAAATGACCGCGATAACGTTTAATGAGATCAACGTTACGATGAAGAAATCGACCGGGCGCGCCAATGGCTCTTCATCATGCCCGGCATCTAACATTAAATAGAGGCGTCTCCGCAAGCTCACGTCATCGCACCCTTGTTCACATTACTGATCGAAACATGTACCCGAATCATTCCTAAGACTACATAGGGCATCGATAATGCGGAACCCTATGTTTGTAAAAATAGGTTAAGTTGGCTGGTGCAGGGATTTATGTCGCCAGAGGGCGGCAACCGCCACGCCGAGCCATCCGGCCATCATCATGTACCCACCCATCGGGGCCGCGCCGTGCGGATAAATGGTTCCATAGATCGCGAAGTGATACAGGATCGAGGCGAACACCAACCCGCCCAGTAGCATCGCCCACCCGGCGGTCAATGCCAATATACGGGCCTTGCCCAGCCGTTGCGTTGCCAACAATGCAGCCGCGATGGCGCCTAGGCTATGCCACATCTGATAGGTCACGCCCTTGTCCCACATCAGCTTGATATCGGCGTCGGCATCCAACACGTGAGAGCCATAGGCCCCCAATGCGACACAACTACCCGCAGCGATTGCTGCAAAGGCAATCAGGATATCTGTTCCGCGCCCGTCATCCGTATTCATTTCTGCAAAGGTTCCATCCAGCGGATTTCATCAAGGATAGCATTTTCGAACGGCCCCGCTGACATGGTGTCGGTGCCGCCCAGCGCGTCCACAAAGCTCGAAACATCTTTTTCCAAAATGCCCATGGTGTTGGCGGGATCGTAGCCCTCGTCCGCCCAATCGATCTTATTCAGGTTGTCGCCGTACCAGGTGCTGCCCGAACTCGACCGCATAACCGCAAGCATGTCATTTGATGCAATCCCATAGGCTTTGGATGCTGCCAGCGCGCGACGCACGGCAACGACCCCGGCAGCAGCACACAGGTTGTTTGAAACTTTGGTCGCGGCACCCGCGCCGGTTGGGCCCATGTGATGGACTTCATCACCCATCACCTGAAACGCGGTTCTCAGCGACGCGACGTTGTCCGCATCACCACCGACCATGAACGTCAACGTGCCTTTCCGTGCGCGATACGGCGCGCCCGACATCGGCGCATCAATCACCGTGGCGATACCGGATAAGCGTTTCTCGACTTCCACCACATAGCGGGGCGACAGCGTCGATGACAGCACGACCAACTTGGGATGATCATCGCGGCTCATGATGGCCTGATCATCGAACAACAGATCATCGGTTTGTTTGATGTCGCGGACCACCGAAATCAGAATGTCGGTTCGGGTCGAAAATGCGGCGGGGTCTTCGATCATACGGTCTTGGAATGGGCCGAATTCAGTGATGGGGCGAACATCATAACCCCGGACCCCGAACCCGGCTTTATAAAGATTCTCGGCCATGGGCAGACCCATCGCGCCACATCCGGCGACGCCGATCGTAGGGGTATTGCTCATCCTCGTTGACCAGCCTCGGCGATCAGATGTTCGAACAGGGCGAAATTCGGATCGCCATCTTCTAGGAAAAATTCAGGGTGCCATTGCACACCGATGGCAAATCGTCGGTCCGGCAATTCAATCGCCTCGACCACCCCGTCGGGTGCGCGGGCACTGATGGTGATGCCGTCGGGGATGTTTTTCAGCGCTTCGTTATGGGCCGTGTTGACCGCGATCTCGGATGATCCGGCAATGGCGTGCAAGCGGGTTCCAGCCTCGATGGAAACAGCGTGCGCGGTTTCTTCGGCGGGTTTTTCATTGAGATGATCAACCGCCAAGTCCAACTCATTCTTGAGGTCACGCCACATGGTCGCACCACGTGCCGCCGCCATCACTTGCATGCCTGCGCAGATGCCCAGTGTCGGTAGATTGCGATCCAGCGCGTCCGCCATCAATTGCTTTTCGAACGCATATCGTGGGTGTTCGTCTTCACCGTTGGCAGGGTCGCCGTATAATTCGGGGGGGAACGCATAGAACCCACCAGGGACGATCAGCCCATCCAGGGCGTCCAAATACGCATCACTGGCGGATTCGATATAGGGGATGCCCATGGGCAGTCCACCCGCTTTCCAGATGGCATCGAAGTACCCGGTTCGCAGTGCGTAATGCGGGCGTTTCGAAAATGATCCCGATGCTTCGTAATCGAGCAGAATACCAATGGTGGGTCGATCAGACATGTCGTGATTCTAGGGGAGGTGAACGGGTTTGCAAGGTATCGAAAATGATATCGTAAATCAGACGTCACCCCGGCGAATGCCGGGGGCAACTGTTTGAAGAGTTGATTCCGGCCTGCGCCGGAATGACGAGACTCGGACGCAACTTCGTCCTTTCGTCTGCGATGCCCGCAGATGACAAAAACGTGTCCTTGCGCGGGCGCGAATGCGTTGGAAGTATCACCGGGTTTCCTCTAATTTTGTGGGGATGAAACCATAGGAAGGCTCGCGAATAATGTTTAAGCGTCGTTTAAAGACCGTGTTGATCGGCGTTGTGCTCGGTCTTTTCTTGCAAGTCCCCCATCTGAGTGCGCAGGAAATATTGGGCGGTTCCGATGAAGAAATCCTAAAATTCGCAACACCCGATGTATTACAGCGCGCCCGTGACGGTGATGCTGTCGCCCAAATGATGATTGGCGGCGCATGGGTGGGTGGCAAGTCGGTCATGGCCAATCCTGCAAACGCCGAATACTGGCTGCAATTATCGGCGGACCAAGGTCTTTCCATTGCCCAAGTGCAGTTAGGCACCCTCTATCAATCGGGCCTGTTGGGTTCGTCAGATTTTGAAGCTGCGGCTGGTATGTTTGAGAAAGCGGCCGACCAAGGCGACCCGATGGGTGCATTGCGACTATCAGAGCTATATTTTTCCGGGCGCGGTGTTGAAAAGGATGACGTGGAATCAGCGCGCTTGATGAAACAAGCCGCTGACGGCGATGTCCCGGTCGCCAGCCATTATTATGCAGACATGCTATCTGGTGGTCATGGCGTGCCAAAGGACGATGCCACGGCGTTGGAATATTATATAAAAGCCGCCGAGGCAGGATGGCCGCAGTCGGCACGGACTCTTGCGGTTCTTTATTTTGCAGGAAAAGTCACCGAGAAAGACAACGTGTCGGCTTCGAAATGGCTTCATGTCGCAGCGGGTGTTTTGGGCGAAAATGACGGACTGACCCGACAATTCGCGTTGGCGATTTTACCAAACCTGAGTGCCGAAGAGATTTCTCAGGGCAACGATATGGCCATAGAGTTTATCGCCGCCAATGAGGAAAAGATCAGTGCCGCACGGAGCATGCGATAGCGGTATCAGTTGTCACTTGCGTCTCTTTCTCCAGGCGTCATCCCGGCGGATGCCGGGGTCAACTGATTGAAGAGTTGATTCCGGCCGTAGCCTGTGCCCGCGCAAGCGGGTGCCGGAATGACGTTAGTCGATAAAGGCTATTCCCCCGCCTCGCGCATTTTGGCTTCTTCTTCGATGGTGGTTGGATGTTCCAACTTGCCAATCATCTCAAGCGGCACAACCTGAACAAACTTTGGCACCTCGCGGTCCCAACCGTTGAGCAGTTGTAGGCCATGGCGTGAATGAGTCCGGCGCACATGCTGTTGGATTTGTACTTTCAACACATCTTGCCAGTACTCGGTCTCGACCCCGTGCCAAGTGATGGTCTCTGGGTTGGCTTGCATACCAAAGGTGCCAGCCGCGTCGTAGATAAAGGCCATACCACCGGTCATGCCAGCGCCAAAGTTGGCGCCGACCTCGCCCAGGATCACGACCAGCCCGCCGGTCATGTATTCACAACCATTGGATCCGCACCCTTCAACCACCGCGTTGGCCCCAGAGTTCCGCACGCAGAACCGTTCGCCCGCTTGGCCCGCGGCGAACAATCGCCCGGCTGTGGCACCATATAGCACGGTGTTGCCGATGATCGTGTTCTTGTGACTCTCGAGCGGACTGGAAACGGGTGGACGCAGCGTGATGGTGCCGCCGGACAAGCCCTTGCCGACATAGTCATTGGCATCACCCAAGACTTCGAGGGCCAAGCCCTGAACCGCAAATGCCCCCAGCGATTGCCCGGCAGAGCCCCGCAAGCGCACCGTCAGGTGATTGTGGTCCAAACCTGTCATGCCGAACTTTCGTGTGATCATGGAACTGGTGCGGGCACCGACGGCACGGTGCGTGTTCCGCACCGCGTACGTGAGTTGCATTTTCTCGCCGTGATGGAATGTTGGCTGCGCGTCCTGGATGATTTGCGCATCCAATGTATCGGGGACTTCGTTGCGGCCTTCGCCACTGTAGTGACGTGGATGTCCGCCGTGGTCCGCCTGTTGCAGCAACGGGTTCAGATCCAGATCATCTAAGTGCGATGCGCCGCGGCTGACCTGGGTCAACAGGTCAGAGCGCCCAGTGATTTCCTGCAAGCTGGAAAAACCCATCTTGGCCAGAATCTCGGTGACTTCTTCGGCAACGAAGGTGAAAAGGTTGACGACTTTTTCCGGTGTGCCACCGAATTTCTCGCGCAGCTTTTCATCCTGCGTGCAGACACCGACGGGGCACGTATTGGAATGGCACTGACGGACCATGATGCAGCCCATGGCAACCAGCGAAGCCGTCCCGATGCCGAATTCATCAGCCCCCAACATGGCGGCGACCACGACGTCACGGCCGATTTTGATGCCGCCATCGACGCGCAGTTTCACCTTGTGGCGTAGACGGTTGAGCGTCAGCACCTGATTGGCTTCGGACAAGCCCATTTCCCATGGAATACCGGCGTACTTGATGGAGCTTTGTGGGCTCGCGCCGGTACCGCCATCGTGACCAGAAATTAAGATCACGTCGGCCTTGGCCTTGGCGACCCCAGCAGCAACCGTGCCAACCCCGGAACGCGCGACCAGTTTCACACAGACGCTGGCGTCAGGGTTGATTTGTTTGAGGTCATAGATCAGCTGGGCCAAATCCTCGATCGAATAGATATCGTGGTGTGGCGGCGGACTGATCAATGTCACACCCTCCGTCGCATGGCGGAGCTTGGCGATCATCGACGAGACCTTAAAGCCTGGCAGCTGACCCCCTTCGCCCGGTTTCGCCCCTTGCGCGACCTTGATTTCTATCTCGCGGCAGTTATTCAGATACTCTGCCGTGACGCCAAACCGACCCGATGCGATCTGTTTGATCGCACTTGATGGATTGTCCCCATTCGGGCGCGGTTGGAAGCGCGCCGGGTCTTCGCCACCTTCACCGGAATCAGACTTGGCGCCGATCCGGTTCATGGCGATTGATAGTGTCTCGTGCGCCTCGGGGCTTAGTGCCCCCAAGGAAATCCCAGGGGCGACCAATTTTTTGCGCACTTCGGTAACGGACTGAACATCTTCGACCGAGATGGATTCTCGTTTCGGGCTGAAGGCCAGCAGATCGCGCAGATATATTGGCGGCAGCTTCTGCACACCTTCGGAATATTTCTTATACAGTGAATAGGACTCAGTCCCGACTGCAGATTGCAGCACGTGGATCAATTGGCCGTTGTGGCCATGCGGCTCGCCGCTGGCACGGAATTTAAAGAACCCGCCAACCGGCAGCGGAATGGCATCTTGATCGAACGCAGCAGCATGCATTTCAGCGACTTTGCGTTTGATACCTGACAAACCGATCCCGGAAATACGCGTGGCCATACTGGGGAAGAATTCCGCGACCAAGGCCCGCGACAGACCGACGGCTTCAAAGCAATACCCACCGCGATAGGAGCTGAGGACGCCAATGCCCATTTTCGACATGATCTTCAATAGCCCCTGGTCGATGGCACTTTTGAAGTTCTGCACAGCGACTGTCGGTTCAAGATCGCCCAGCAGGTTTCTGCGATGGCGATCATAGATCGCTTCTTCGGCTAAGTAGGCATTGATCGTCGTTGCGCCAACGCCGATCAGCACGGCGAAGTAATGCACGTCCAGGCATTCCGAGGCGCGGACATTGATCGATGTGAAGGTCCTGAGTTGTTCGCGGACCAAATGGGTATGCACACCCGCCGCCGCCAAAACCATCGGGATGGGCGCACGTTCTTTGCTGACGCCCATATCGGACAGGATCAGGTGGGTTTTACCAGCACGCACGGCGGCTTCGGCATCGGCGCGGATTTGATCCAACGCCATCGTCAAAGAACCGGGACTGCCGGGGTTAAAGGTGCAGTCGATTTCGGCAGCTGTGTCGCCCATGTAACGGCGCATGGATTCAAACGCGGCATTCGTCAGCACAGGGCTTTCCAATTGCAGCACTTCGCACTGGCTGGGATCTTCGTCCAAGATGTTACCCAGATTGCCGAGGCGCGTTTTTAACGACATCACCCGGCGTTCGCGTAGGCTGTCGATGGGTGGATTGGTCACCTGGCTGAATGCTTGGCGGAAGAAATGATGCATGCCCCGGTATTTGTCTGATAGAACTGCTAACGGCGCATCGTCACCCATCGATCCGACCGCTTCTTTGCCGCCTTCGACCATGGGCTGCAGAATCATTTCCATATCTTCCGTGGAGAAACCAAAGCAATGTTGGCGTCGGCGTAATTCTTCGGGGGAGAACATGGCGCCGGTTGAATCCGCAGCGCCCACGATGTCGTCCAAGACTTCGGTGCGGCTGGTCCAAGATGCAAAATCCTGGCGTGCTGCCAATAGGTCTTTCAGCGGGCCATCGTGGAAGAACTTACCTTCGACGAAGTCGATACCGATCATTTCACCGGGGCCGACGCGGCCTTTCTCGGCGACCATCTCTTCGGGGACTTCGACCATGCCGGCCTCGGAACCGACCACCAATAGGCCATCTGTGGTGCGCGTGAAGCGCATGGGGCGCAGTCCGTTGCGGTCCATGCCTGCGACAACCCAACGACCGTCCGTCGCACAGATCGCAGCCGGGCCATCCCATGGCTCAAGCACGGCATTACAGTACGAAAACAGCGCTTCGTGAGCGGCGGGCATGGATTTATTGAGAGCGATAGATGCCGGAATGGTCATGGCTTTGACCATCGGGGCAGGGCGGTCGCCACGACATAGCAATTCGAACACGCTGTCCAAGGCTTCAGAATCAGAGCTGCCGGCCGGGATGATTGGCTTTAAGTCTTCGACGCTCTCACCGAATAGTGGTGATGCGATTTTTGGCTCATGCGCCTTCATCAGTTTCACGTTGCCGGTCAGCGTATTGATCTCGCCGTTGTGGGCGAGCATGCGGAAGGGTTGCGCCAAACGCCAGGTTGGGAACGTGTTGGTCGAATACCGCTGGTGATAAATCGCAAAGTTGGAAATGAAACGTTCGTCCAGCAGATCGGGGTAGAACGTGGTCAATTGCTCGGCCAGGAACATACCCTTATAGATCACCGAACGGCAGCTCAACGAGCAGATGTAGAAATCGTTGATGTGCTCACCCAGCACGCGCTTTTCGATGCGGCGACGAACAATATAAAGCTCGCGCTCAAAATCTTCATAAGACCCGCTGGCATCGGTTGCCAGCATGATCTGTTCGATTTCAGGACGGGTCGCGTTAGCTTTCTCGCCGATGACCTCGACGGCGGCAGGCACCTGGCGCCAACCATAAATGCGATACCCGGCGCGCAGGATTTCCGTTTCTACGATGGAACGGCAGACTTCTTGTGCGCCCAAATCGGTTTTCGGCAGGAACACCATGCCGACTGCGATTTTTTCGTCGCCCACTTCGTGGCCCGTGCGGCGGATATGTTCTTTGAAAAACTCCCACGGTATTTGCACGTGAATACCTGCGCCATCGCCGGTCAGGCCATCGGCATCAACGGCACCCCGATGCCAAAGCTTCTTCAATGCGTCGACGGCTAGCTCAACAACCCGGCGGGTCGGGACGCCATCAACATTGGCGACCATGCCAACGCCACACGATGAATGTTCTTCAGCGGGATCGTACATCCCGTTCTCTTCCAGGTGCTTGGCACTTTCCTGCCAGCTTTTGACAAACTCTTCACCCGTTTCAATTTTTGTTTCAGTCATTGTTTTTTCCCTCAGATGAATCGCTGTCCGGCGCGAACATGGCAAACACCTCTTCGCCGGTCATGGATGGAATGTCGCCAGCAAAGGCATAATATTCCGGTTTTTCTTCTATAAAGATTTGGCAAACCAGTTTGAGCTTCGATTGATCATCGAACGTGCCGGCGAAAACCGAATATTGTGGCTCGTCGCCGTTCAGTCGATAAAACAAGTTGCTGCCGCATTCGGAACAGAAACCGCGATCGGCCCACTCGGAACTGCTGTACCATTTGACGAACTCTTTGCCCTCGATTTCAGGCGCGCCACTGGGGTGTGTCGCGAACCCGGGCCCACCGGACCAGCGTTGGCAAAAATTGCAATGGCAGACGCCAACTTCATTCAGTTCCTGGGGAACGGTGAAGCGGACTTTGCCACAAAGACAGCCTGCAGATACACTCATGACTTGAACCTCAAGCCGCTTTGTCGGTGGGGCGTTGATCGCGGTTCTGAATGTATTGGTGAATACCTTCTGCCGCGTCCCGACCGTCTTTGATCGCCCACACCACCAACGATGCCCCGCGGTAAATATCACCGGCGGCAAACACACCTTCGATATCGGTCATTTTTGTTGGTTCGTTCACATTAATGGTGCCCCATTTAGACACGGGTAAATCGGGCTCGTCGAACAATGTCGGTAGATCTTCTGGATCGAATCCCAGGGCCTTGATCACGATGTCAGCGTCGATGTTAAAGCTGGAATCCGGCAACGGCTCCGGTGTTTGGCGACCCGTCAGATCAGGCATACCCAAATGCATGCGATGTGCCTGAACGGATGTCACATGTCCGTCGCCATGGAACGCTTCGGGGGCGGACAGCCAGACGAATTCGACGCCTTCTTCTTCGGCGTTGGCGACTTCGCGCTGTGACCCTGGCATGTTGGCCTTGTCGCGGCGATACAGGCACTTCACAGATTTGGCACCTTGGCGGACGGCGGTGCGGACACAGTCCATCGCCGTATCACCGCCACCGATCACGACCACGTTCTTGCCGTCGGCATTTAGTGTGCCGCCGTCAAAGGCGGGGACGTCATCACCCAATCCCTTGCGGTTGGACGCGGTCAAAAATTCCATGGCCGGAAAGATGTTGTCTAGGCCCGAACCTGGTGTTTGGATTTCGCGGGGTTTATAGACGCCGGTTGCGATCAGCACGGCGTCATGTTTCTCGCGCAGATCAGCCAGCGATGCATCGCGCCCCACTTCAAAGTTTTCGTGATAGATCACGCCACCGTCGGCCAGCAGTTTGGTCCGGCGTTCGACCACGTCTTTTTCCAATTTGAAATTGGGGATGCCATAGATCAACAGGCCGCCCATGCGGTCATAGCGATCATAGACATGCACTTCGTAGCCTTTGACGCGGAGCACATCGGCCGCCGCCAAACCTGCGGGGCCGCCGCCGATGATGCCGACGGATAAGCCTAATTCTTCGCGCGCTTCGGGTGGCTTGACCCAGCCGTTTTCCCAAGCCGTATCGGTAATGTATTTCTCGATCGCACCGATGGAGACCGTGCCGTGCTTGGATTGCTCCAACACACAAGACCCTTCGCACAGCCGATCCTGGGGGCAAATGCGGCCACAGACTTCTGGGAATGTGTTGGTGGATTGTGATGTTTCATAGGCTTCTTGCAGACGGCCTTCGGTCGCCAGGCGCAGCCAATCGGGAATGTTGTTCTGCAACGGGCAGTGCACTTGGCAATATGGTATGCCGCACTGTTCGCAACGTGACGCCTGTTCGACCGCACCGTCATCGGAATACTGATCGTAAATCTCGTCAAAGTCCTGACGACGAACCTCGGCATCGCGTTTGTCCGGCATCGCGCCATCAATCGAAATGAATTGCTGCATTGGATCTGGCATGCGTCACGTCCTCCCAAAAACTCATAAGGCCCGGACCTTTTGGCCCATCGCCCAAATCGCTGCGAACCGCCTTTTTGGCGTGCAGATGCCGCTTGCTGCCTCTGAATATCGCGAGGTACAAAAGCGGCGTTACAAATATAGGTCAGCTTTGTTTACTATTTTCTGACCAGAAATATCAATGTTCACAATGTATGTGCCCTATGGTCTGTAGAATTGCAAGAGATAACTGTATTTATGTCCGATTTGAGACTAAAAACGATGATTGGCAGCCCTTGTCATACGCGGTATGTACGCATGGGGAAACCCCTTGGATGACCAAGGGTAGTAGAGGTGTCCGATGCCCATTCTACATCTGGTCGTGTTGGCCGTTGTGCAGGGAATAACAGAGTTCTTGCCGATCAGTTCGTCTGGGCATCTCGTCTTGGTGCCTATTTTCATGGATTGGCCGGATCAGGGGCTGATGATGGACGTGGCGGTGCACGTGGGCACCTTGTTTGCGGTGATGCTATATCTCTACAAAGACGTCTGGCAGATGCTCAGTGGCCTCGGCCAGTTGGCCAAGGGACGCGGATCGCCGGGTCTTCGAATGATCGGGCTGTTGATATTGGGGACAATCCCCGTAGTCTGCGCCGGTTATGCGTTGCATACCTATTGGCCGGGCATGTTCCGCAGTATTGAAGTGATCGCCTGGGCAACCTTGGGTTTTGGGGTTTTGCTTTATATCGCGGACAAGGTCGGTATGACGGTGCGTCGTATAGAACACTTGGGCATTCTTGATGTGCTGTTGATCGGATTGTCACAATGTTTGGCGTTGATCCCCGGCACCAGCCGTTCGGGGATTACGATGACAGCGGCCCGGTTCATCGGGATGGAGCGTCCGGATGCTGCGCGGTTCTCGCTGCTGCTATCGATCCCTGTGATCATCGCAGCGGGCACCCTCAGTGGCTTGGAGTTATACAAAAGCGGGGACTTCGCCCTGGCCTATGACGTGCTGATCGCTGCGGGGCTGGCATTTGTCTCGGCCTTGATTGCCATTGCGATCATGATGGCGTGGTTAAAGCGTGCGTCATTCACGCCGTTTGTGATTTACCGGATTTT
The DNA here is from genome assembly GCA_965659695.1 of Rhodospirillales bacterium. Lineage (GTDB taxonomy): Bacteria > Pseudomonadota > Alphaproteobacteria > Rhodospirillales > Casp-alpha2 > UBA4479. Next base: position 27,931 of record CBFHXC010000011.1, on the reverse strand, counting down.
CTTGGGCGGCGCGTTGCTGGTCGTCGCCTACGGGATGGGGTGACCTGCAGCTATTTGTCATGCTGAACTTGATTCAGCATCTCATCTGCAATTAGTCCATCGTGCGTCAATGAGACCCTGAATTTCGTTCAGGATGGCGAGCACACTAATAGCCTCGTTTCAAATCAACCGTATTCAACGGGGCTTCACCGGCCTCGATCAATTTGATGTTTTCCTCCATCCAATCCGCTGCCGATGATGGTACGGTCAAACTTGCCATATGTGGGGTCACGACGACCTTGGGATGGGACCAGTAGGGATGATCGCTCGGCAATGGTTCGACATGGAAAACATCTAATGTCGCTGATCGGATATGCCCGCTATCCAACGCCGCCAACAAATCTTCATCGACCACGTGCGCCCCGCGCGCGCAATTGATAACGCACGCATCCTCTGGCAAGGCCGCCAGGGTTTTAGCGTTGATGATTCCCCGCGTGCTATCGGTCAGGGGTAACAGGACGATCAGAATCTCGGTCCGGTTGAGGAATGGAATCAATCCATCATCACCAAAATACGACGTGATCCCATCAATGTGTTTTTCACTTCGCGACCAGCCGGCAACATCGAACCCGAGCGCCGCAACTTTTTTTGCCGCATCAGCACCCAATTCGCCCAGACCCAAGAACCCGACTTTGCGGTCGCGGGTATCTATTTGGCGGAGCTGTTTCCACGTGCCCGCGCGTGTCCAGTTCGCATAGACATCCATTTTGCGGTGATAGTGGATGGTCCAATACAAAACATATTCGCTCATGCCCTCGGTCAGGCAGCGATCGACCAAGCGAACAATGGGTAAGTGTTCTGGCAGTTCGGTGTCGACCAGAATGCCATCGACCCCCGCCCCCAGCGACAGGATCGCTTTCAAGTTCGGGAATGTTTTCAGCTCGCCCACTGGCGGCCTCCAGACTATGGCGTAGTCATAAGCGGCTTTGTCTTCGATCTCATCGGGCCAGACATCGAACCCGGCATCTGGGAACTTCGCCAGCATGGCGTCACGCCACGCAGCGGCCTTATCGGCACTGGATAGAAATAAAAAGCGCATAATGGAGACCTTATCGTTAGAAATGAATGTGACCTCATCCAACAGTGTTGCGACGGATTGATCAAGGCCCCCTCACTGTCCTCTCCCCCATTTCATGTGGGAGAGGGACCCTGTATCAGCATGACTCGTTCTAATCCCTCTCCCCCTTCAAGGGGGAGAGGTTAGGTGAGGGGGTTGCTATTAAGTACTCACAGCACCCGTCTCGTCGGCCTCAAGTTTAAGGGCCGCGGCGAGGAGGGCCTGCGTATAAGCCTCGCGTGGATTTTCAAAGATGCTCTCGGCGGTGCCTTGCTCCACAACCTTGCCATCCTTCATCACGACCACATGATGGGCCAGGGCGCGAACGACCTTGAGATCATGACTGATGAACATATAGGCCAGATTGTATTTCCGTTGCAGGTCGCGCAGCAACTCAACGATCTGCGCCTGCACGGACATATCAAGCGCGCTGGTCGGTTCATCCAACACAATAAATCGGGGCTTCAACACAAGCGCGCGGGCGATGGAAATCCGCTGACGTTGCCCGCCGGAAAACTCGTGCGGGTAACGTTGCTGCATTTCAGGCTCTAAGCCGACTTCTGTCAGCGCTTCTGAAATGCGCGCCCGCCGCTCTTCCTCGTTACCCATGTCGTGGATCAGCAATCCTTCTTCGACGATTTGCCCGACCGAAAGACGCGGGCTGAGAGAGCCGAACGGATCTTGGAATACGATCTGCATTTGATTGCGTAGCGGGCGCAGCGCCTGCCAATCCAACGCTTGAAGATCTTTGCCCTCAAACGTGATATCACCCATTGATTTTTCGAGGCGGATCAATGCCCGCCCGAGCGTGGATTTGCCAGACCCGGACTCGCCGACAATCCCGACTGTGTGACCCGCCTTGATATCGACGGAGATCCCATCGACGGCTTTGATGTGGCCGACGGTGCGGCGGAGTATACCGCGCTTGATCGGGAACCAGACTTTGACGTCATCTCCCTTCATGATCGTTTCTGCGTCGCGCGCGGGATCGGGGCGACCCTTGGGTTCTGCGCCCAGCAAATGCTGGGTATAGGAATGGGTCGGGTTGTCGAACACTGTCTTGGCGTCGCCGTCTTCGACGACTTTGCCGTGATGCATCACCGACACCGTATCGGCCATGTGGCGCACGATGCCCAGGTCGTGGGTGATTAACAGCATCGCCATACCAAGCTTATCTTGAAGCTCCTTCAGCAGTTTCAGAATTTGTGCCTGCACGGTGACATCAAGGGCGGTCGTTGGCTCGTCGGCAATCAATAACTCGGGCTCGTTCGCCAACGCCATGGCAATCATCACGCGCTGTTGTTGGCCACCCGAAAATTCGTGGGGAAGTGCATGCAGCCGCGATGTAGCTTGTTCCAAGCCGACCAACTCCAGCAATTCGACAACGCGGTCACGGGCCTGCGTGGGCTTCATGTGCTTGTGCACCAGTAGGACTTCGGAAATTTGTTTTTCAATGGAATGCAGCGGGTTCAGGCTGGACAGGGGCTCTTGGAAAATCATCGCGATGCGGTTACCCCTAATGGCGCGCAGCTGGCGTTCTTTTCGTTGCAGCAAATCTTCACCATCAAATACGATGCTACCCGATCCGTGCCACGCCTTGGGGTATGGCAAAAGCCGCAGCACTGACAGCGCCGAGACTGATTTGCCCGAGCCGGACTCACCGACCAAGGCATGGGTTTTGCCCCTGTGCACGGCATACGATACGCCATCGACGGCTTTAACTTCGGCATCGCCGTGGCCAAACGACGTGCGCAGATCGGTTAGTTGCAAAAGTGGTACGTTGGTGTCGCTCATCGAAATGTCTTCCGTGGATCAAAGGCATCGCGCACCGCTTCGCCGATAAAAACCAGCAGCGTCAGCATGATGGCGATGGAAAAGAACCCGGTGAAGCCGAGCCATGGCGCATGCAGATTATTTTTACCCTGGTTCAACAATTCACCTAGTGACGGCGATCCGGCGGGCAGTCCGAAGCCCAAGAAATCAAGCGAGGTCAAAATCACCACAGAGCCACTGAGGATAAACGGCAAGAATGTAATCGTTGCGACCATGGCATTGGGTAGGATGTGGCGGAACATAATGGTCGTATCGCTGACGCCGAGCGCGCGGGCAGCCTGCACGAACGTGAAATTCCGGGCGCGGAAAAACTCTGCCCGGACAACACCCACCAATCCCATCCACGAGAACAGAAGCATCAAACCCAGTAACCACCAGAAACTGGGCACCACGACGCTGGCCAAGATGATCAACATATAAAGCACAGGCAGACCCGACCAAATCTCGATGAAGCGTTGGAATAATAGATCAATCCAGCCGCCAAAATAGCCCTGCACCGCGCCTGCGGCGACCCCAATGATCGATGATAAGATCGTCAGCATGAACCCGAACAACACGGATATTCGGAACCCATAGATCATGCGCGCCATCACGTCGCGGCCTTGATCGTCGGTCCCCAGCCAGTTTTCAGTTGTGGGCGGCGAGGGGGCTGGCGTCGGCAAGTCGAAGTTCACCGTGTCATACGAGAACCGGATCATCGGCCATAGCATCCAGCCCTTTTGCTCGATCAATTCGATGACGAATTCGTCGCGGTAATCGGCTTCGGTTGCGAACTCGCCGCCGAATTCGGTTTCGGCATAGGCGACAAAGGTGGGAAAATGGGCAGACCCATCGTACCAGACGAAATACGGCTTATCGTTGGCGATCAGTTCGGCAAACAGGGTCACGAAAAAGATGAAACCGAAAATCCAAAACGACCAAAACCCGCGCCGGTTGGCTTTGAAATTTTCCATCCGACGCTGGTTGAGCGGCGATAAAAATGCGCGTGGCGGGGGCGGGGCGACGTGTGCATCCATGATCAGGCCCCCCGACTTTCAAAATCAATCCGGGGATCGATTATGTGATACATAATGTCGCCCAGAATATTCATCAGCAATCCGAACAACGTAAAGAAATACAGCGTCGCAAACATCACCGCGTAGTCACGGGTCAATGCCGCTTCGAATCCTAAAAGTCCCAGCCCATCGAGGGAGAAGATGATCTCGGTCAGCAAGGACCCTGTGAACAAGATGCCAACGAACGCACTGGGGAAACCTGCGATTACAATCAGCATGGCATTCCGAAAGATATGACCATACAGCACGGTGCGCTCTTCCAACCCTTTGGCGCGGGCGGTGACCACATACTGTTTGTTGATTTCTTCCATGAACGAGTTTTTCGTCAACATGGTCAGACCGGCGAACCCGCCGATGACCATGGACAGGATCGGCAACGTCATATGCCAGATGTAGTCTTTGATTTGCGCCCACGTCGATAGGTCGTCGAAATTATCCGAGACGATGCCGCGCAAAGGGAACCAATCCAGATATCGGCCCCCGGCGAACAAAACGATCAATAGGATGGCGAACAAAAAACCTGGAATCGCATTGCCGACGATCACCACGCCCGAGGTCCAGATATCGAACTTGGACCCATCGCGCACGGCCTTGGCGACACCAAGTGGGATCGAGATGAGATACACGAGCAATGTTGTCCACAGCCCCAACGAGATCGAAACCGGCATTTTATCGATGACCAGATCGACCACGGATTGGTCCTTGAAGAAGCTATTGCCAAAATCGAACACGAGGTAATTCTTGAGCATCAGCAAGAACCGTTCGTGTGCGGGTTTGTCCAAACCAAACTGCTTTTCGAGTTCAGCAATGAATTCTGGCGGCAGACCCTGTGCGCCCCGGTATTTCGATGTGGAGGACTCGGCATCACCCACCTTGGCTGCGGTGTTTCCTTCGAGGGTCTCGCCACCAACGTTGCCAGAAACACGGCCCGTGACATCGACCGCTTGGCCGCTGAGTTCGGATAGCAACTGTTCCACCGGGCCGCCCGGCAATACTTGGACGACCGCGAAATTGATCAGAATGATCGCGAACAGCGTCGGTGGTATCAATAAAAGGCGGCGGACGATATATGCGAACATGGCCGGATTATAGGCGGTTAAAGGATCGGGTGAAAACGATCAGTTCACGCTGATCGTGCCTTAGTTCGCACGTTCTTTGGCCAGGGCCTTTGCCTTTTCGGGCACGACCCACCATGCCATCAGCTGATTGCCGCTGTCAGGCGTGACGTCTGGCCGGTCAAATATGTTCCAATAGGCCACGCGATCATAAGGAATATGCCATTGTGGGATCACGTAATGGCCCCACTGCAACACGCGATCAAGCGCGCGGGTCGCGGTGATCAGGCTTTGGCGATCGGGTGCCGCGATCAGGGTTTCGATCAATTCGTCAATGGCGGGGTCTTTGATGCCGATGGTGTTGCGGCCCCCTTCTTGATCGGCGGCTTCGGAACCCCAATACGCGCGTTGTTCGTTCCCCGGGGATAGGGACTGCCCAGCCCCGCCCACAATCACGTCGTAATCATAGGTGTCCAAGCGACGCCGATATTGTGATGGGTCGACTGTGCGGACGCGGGCTTTAATCCCCAGTTTTTCTAGGTTCTGGGCAAACGGCAGGACAATCCGCTCGAACAAGGGGCTCTGCAGCAGAACTTCGAATTCGAACGGCTCGCCAGTTTCCGCGTTGACCCGCTGCTTGCCTTTAATCACCCATCCGGCATCGGTCAAAAGCTTAGATGCGGCGCGCAGGTTTTTCCGCAAGCCACTTTTGCCTTCGGTACTGGGTGGATTGTATTCGGTGGTGAAGACTTCGTCTGGGATTCGGCCCCTTAAGGGCTCCAGAAGTTTCAGTTCGTCTTCGGATGGCAATCCGGTCGCGGCCAGTTCAGAGTTATCGAAGAAACTGCGGGTGCGTGTGTATTGCCCGTAAAACAACGCCTTGTTCGACCATTCAAAATCAAACGCATAGGCCAGGGCCTTGCGGACGTTTTTGTCTTTGAACATGTCGCGTCGCGTATTGAAGACAAATCCCTGCATCCCGGCAGAGCGGTTGTGGGCGATTTCTTCTTTTTTGATTTTGCCGCTTTCAACTTGCGGTGACTCGTACGCCGTTGCCCACAATTTCGAGGCATTTTCAGAACGGTAATCGAAGCGACCCGCTTTGAAGGCTTCCAATGCGACCGTAGTGTCGCGGTAATAATCGTAGTGAATGGTGTCGAAGTTGTTCATACCCTTTTGCGTGGGGATGTCTGCGCCCCAGTAATCCTCGGCGCGTTCCAGCGTGATGGAGCGTCCGGCATCGACCTTGGCAATTCTGTAGGGGCCACTGCCAAGTGGCGGCTCCAACGTGGTTTTATTGAACTCGCGGGTTTCCCAGTAATGCTTTGGCAACACCGTCAATTGCCCCATGATCAGGGGTAATTCACGGTTCTCGCCGGGCTTGAAGTTGAAACGCACGGTCCGGTCTCCGGTTTTGACGGCGCTGATGACGCTGCCGTAATAAAATCGATAAAACGGGCGGCCTTCGTTCAACAATGTCTCGAACGTCCAAATCACATCATCCGGTGTGACGGGCTTGCCATCATGCCAACGGGCATTGTCGCGCAGGCGGAATTCGACCCAGGACCGGTCTTCGGGGGTGCGCACAGCCTCGGCCAGCACCCCATATTCGGTGAATGCCTCGTCCGCGGCGTTCGACATCAATGAATTATAGATTAAACCCGTGCCTGCCGCGCCGGTGCCTTTGACGATAAAACTGTTCAAACTGTCGAATGTGCCAATGGCGCCCAAACGAACAGCGCCGCCTTTGGGGGCATTGGGGTTCACATAATCAAAATGTTTGAAATCAGGGCCGTATTTCAGATCCCCATGCATCGCCAATCCATGCGACCACGCCGGCTCTTCAGCAGCCACGGATGTGGAAAAACAGGCCAACGACATGATTGAAATCGCAACGGCGGCAAATAGACGATGTGCGGACATGGTTCCTCCCGGAAACGATGGTGTACCTTTATCTTCGCTAAGATATTGGGTGTACGGTATGGCAGCTTCAAGGCAAGCCTGAGTAGCACTAGGTAAAACCGGCGTGATCGGGCCGATCAACTTAAAGATCGTTCATGTCCTATTCGGACGGGGCAGAGAGAATTTTCACCGATTCGGCGTGAAGGTTTTCATCTGCTGCCGCGATCACGGAAATTGACTTGCTGTCTGGTCCGGCATCGAAGCCCAATGCGTCGCCATTCCAATCGGTGATGACGCCGCCAGCGCCTTCGATCACCGGGATCAACGCCGCATAGTCATATGGGGCCAAGGTGTCTTCGCAGACGATGTCGACCCATCCGCACGCCAGGAATCCGTATCCTTGGCATTCCGAGCCATAGGTCGTGTGTTGGGTGGCGGCGGTTAGGGATTCGAATGTTTTGACGTTCTCGGTTGTGAACATGGTGTGCGATGTTGCGGTCACCCAAGCATCTTCAAAGGCGCGACCCTTGCGCGTGGTCACCACCTGATCGTTAAAAAGTGTCGGTTTGCCTGTGGCCCCAATCCAGCGGTCATCTGTGGCGGGGCTATCGATGACGCCGACAATCGCAACACCGTTCCTGACCACGCCGATCAAGGTGCCAAAGACCGGTTTACCGGTAATAAAGGCTTTGGTGCCGTCGATGGGGTCCAATATCCACACGGTATCGGCATCAGGATTGGTGACGCCAAATTCTTCGCCGAAAATACCATCTGATGGCCGCTCGGCTTCGATCAGGGCGCGCATGACGCGTTCTGATTCGCGATCAGCCTCGGTCACCGGGCTGGCGTCGGATTTGGTATCGTGTTGGATGCCGCTTCTAAAGCGCGCAAGCGTGACCGGACGCGCGGCATCTGCCAGGCGTCCAGCCAATTCGATGATGTCATCTATGTCGTTTATGTCTGCCGAGGTATCGCCAGCCATGAGCCTCTTCGCTTATTCAGGAAGTGGCGGTGGGTTGCTGTGATTGTCACGCAGATACAGGATCACCTTGGCTCGGTCGGATGCCTTGCGTAAGCCACCGAATGTCATTTTGTTGCCAGGTGCGTAATCCTTGGGACTTGCTAAGAACTTATCCAAGTTCTCATAGCTCCAAGTACCGCCAACGGACAACAATGCTGCGGAATAGGCATATCCGGCATGTTTCCCTTTTTCAGCATCAACAACACCCCAAAGGTTTGGACCAACCTTGTTTGGGCCGCCTTCTTCAACACTGTGACAGGCTGCGCATTTTCTGAATACTTTTTCGCCATCTGCAGCGCTGAATGACGCCAACAACGCGACGGCGGTTTCTTCAACTTTTTCTTCGACAGCACCCGCGGCAGCCGTCGATGATTCTGAAACTTCAATCGGATAGGCGTTTTCCGCCAACTCTACGGGCTTCACGAGCGCATTCCCCACTTGGATGCTGCCCCATATGACCCATGCAGCCATCAATGCTGCGAAACCGGTTTTTTCCCAAAAAGAGAAATGCATTCTTAAAACTCCTACCCTAAACGCGGTCTTGTTTTATCCCGTCGGCTGCCTCTGTTCAACACCTGTAAAGCACTGCAAGCAATACTTTTCATCAAGCTGATACATTAAATCGTGAAAGGCCTGGGATAGCTGCGGGCGACGCGGTATATCAATATGTCCGATTTTTAATACATGATCACCCTCAGACCATCCAGAGATCACCTAAGAGACCGACAATGACCCCGCCCATGAATCTCAACATGAAACCAATCGTCATCGTACCCGCCCGCATGGCTTCGACCCGATTACCGGGAAAACCACTCGCCGATGTTCATGGGCGTGCGATGATCGTTCATGTCATGGACCGCGCGGCTGAGGCCAACTGCGGCCCTGTGGTCTGTGCGGCGGCGGAACCGGAGATTGTCGATGTGGTCATTGCGGCGGGCTATCAGGCGGTGTTGACCGACCCCGATCATCCATCGGGATCGGACCGAATATTCGAGGCACTTAATCTATGTGATCCCGATGGTACGCACGATGTCATCGTGAATCTACAGGGTGATCTGCCGACGTTGAACCCCGCGCTGGTCAAAACGGTTGCGGGGCTGCTTCAAGACCCCGACGTCGATATCGGCACGTTGGTCTCAGAAATCACAGATGACGAAGAACGTGCCAATCCCAACGTGGTCAAGTGTGTGGCCCCATTGGATGATACACACGCGACGGCACGCGCACTTTATTTTACCCGTGCGACCGCGCCGTATGGCGATGGTCCGCTGTGGCACCATATTGGCATTTATGCCTATCGGCGGGATGCCCTTAGCCGTTTTGTCGGTCTGCCGCCTGGGATGTTGGAAACGCGCGAGAAATTGGAACAACTCCGCGCGCTCGAAGCGGGCATGCGCATTGATGCCGCTCGCGTTGACACGGTTCCGCTTGGTGTCGATACTCCCGCCGATTTAGACCGTGCCCGCGCGCTGCTGGCTTAATGGGGCCCAGGACAAATATGATTATGAGCGACCCATCGAAACTTATCGCGTTCCAGGGTGCCCCCGGCTCAAATTCTGATATTGCGTGTCGTGAGGCCTATCCCAACATGACCAGCTTGCCGTGCGAGACCTTTGTCGATGCATTCGCTGCTGTCCAGAATGGTGATGCCGCGCTGGCGATGATCCCCATCGATAACACGGTCGCCGGGCGTGTTGCAGATATTCATCATCTGTTGCCCGATAGTGGCCTGCATATCATTGCCGAACATTACGAGCGGATTAATCACCAACTATTAGTGTTGCCCGGCACAGATATCAGCGAAATCAAAGAAATCCATAGCCATGTGCATGCCCTGAGCCAGTGCCGCACCCTGATCGAAAGTTTGGGCGTGAAGGCTATGGTGCACCTGGATACAGCAGGGGCTGCCGCCGATGTGGCCAAATGGGGCGACAAGACCAAGGCCGCGATTGCCACACGGTTGGCGGCTGAGATTTATGATTTGGAATTGATCCGCTCTGACATCGAAGACGCCGAACATAACACCACGCGCTTCGTCGTGTTATCGCGCGATGCCGTGACGCCCGAGGTTGGCTCTGGCGATGTGATGACCAGTTTTGTGTTCCGGGTGCGGAACATTCCGGCCTCTTTATATAAGGCCATGGGCGGGTTCGCGACCAACGGCGTCAACATGACCAAGCTTGAAAGCTATGTCGGGGCGGGCTTTATCGCGGCACAGTTTTATGCCGAGGTTGAGGGCCACCCCGAAGACCGTCCGTTGGCCTTGGCACTCGAAGAGCTTGAGTTTTTCTCTGAAGAGCTGACGATTTTGGGCGTGTTCCCAGCCGATCCGTTCCGCAAACAAGCGGTGCCTGAGTAGATTACCCCCTCACCTGTCCTCTCCCCCATTACATGAGGGAGAGGAACCCTGTATAAATGTGCCTCGATCTCATCCCTCTCCCCTTCTGGGGGAGAGGTTAGGTGAGGGGGCTTTGGTCTGGCACACTATCCCACATCATCCAGCCACGTCTGAATAAGCCAGCGAGAGATCGAGTCCTTGCGCGGCAGGCGGATGTCGTCGCCTTGGGCATCGGCGAACTCTTTCATGTCGAGCACCTGTTCGCGTGTAAACCACTGCGCGTCTTTCAGCTCGTTCGGATCACACTCGATATCGTAGCTGGTGGCACGGGCGCGAAAGCCCAGCATCAATGATGACGGAAACGGCCAGGGCTGCGACGCCATATACGTGATGTCCGTGGTGCGGATGCCTGATTCCTCAAACACTTCGCGCTCCACACATTGTTCCAACGTCTCGCCGGGTTCGACGAACCCCGCCAGTGTAGAATACATGCCGAACTGCCAGCGCGCATGTGATCCCAGCAAGCACGCACCACCAGGCACATCGTCGCGACTGACCAACATGATAACGGCGGGATCGGTGCGTGGGAAATGACTGACACCGCATTCTTTGTTGGTACACACACGCTCGTGGCCATGATGGCGGGAATCGGTGGGTGCGCCACACACGCCGCAAAACCCGTGTCGATCATGCCAATAGGTCATGCCACGGGCGTGGGCCAACACATGGCCATCGCCATCTGTCATGCGGGGGCCGACTTGGCGCAAATCCACAAACTCGGCATTGGCACCTGCCATCTCGGCAATCCGTCCCGCCATTTTGTCGTCCAAAGCGACGGCAAAGACGGGTGTATCCCCCTCGGTCCCCAACAGAATTTCTTGGCGCCCGGCATCGATCAGGGCGCGTGCGGCGTCGCCCTCAAAAATGGCGGCGGCGGGCTCATCACCCATGATGATCAGGTTGTGCTGTCCATGAACGGCAACGGCCTTGATGTTTTTCCGAGTGCGCTCTGAAACCCATTCTGCGGGCCGGCGCGACATGTTATCGCGCCGCAGCGTGATGGTCGTGTACGATAATTGATAAGACATGCCGGAATTTTGCACAGGCGTCTGGTTTCGGCAACGCCTCGACATGTTCTCAAAACAAAAAAACGCCCAAAAACAGCAGAAAACTTCTGTTAACCATGAAAACCCGGGAAAGTCGCTGGACACCTTGCGTTGATTGAGGCTTTGTTAACCAATCTATTCCATGCTGATGGTGGGTAATGTTCCGCACCCCTGGGTGCCATTGCGTTAACTGCAATCGGTAGGTGGAGAGAACGGTGGTTAAAAAAGTTATGACGATGTGTGGTCTGGGCAGGCGCACACTTTCAATCAGTGGGGCCATGTTGGCCGTCGCTGTCCTTGCTGCATGTGCGGCACCTACGGGTGTCAGCAGCTTCAATGTTGCTGAATGCAAAATGCTTTCAAGCCGCGCAGAAGCCAAAATCAACTGGGCACGGGTACCTGAACGCGAACTTCGCATTCGTGATGGCGATTTTTCACCGATGGTGATGCGCCTGAAACAGGGCCGTCCGTATGTCATTCGCATTCGAAATCGCGATGATGACACGCGTGTATTCCGTGCACCGCGTTTCTTTGAGCAAAATGCGGTCGTCGCCATCGGGGTCGAGGGTGTTCGCGCAAATAGTACCTGCGTCAATGCGATCACCATACCGTCGCGTCAATCAGCCGAGGTCCGCGTCGTTGCGATCACGGATGGCACGTTTGAATTCGAAGACAACGGCTTTCTGCTGCCATTTGTCATGTCGGCGGGGCCATCCGGTGTGATCGTTGTCGAAGAACGCCGCGAGACGGCCCGATTGAACTAATTGACTCAACTAATCAAATGACGCGGTGACGTTGGCTGAATGGCAATGATAGACGTCACCGCTGACTCTTTGATTCGCGATCTGGATTTAAAGCCCCTGCCATGGGAAGGGGGCTATTTGCGTGAAACCTGGCGATCAGATGTCTCGGTGCCTGAAGAGGCCCTTGGCGATAAATATACAGGCCTCGCGCGGCGGGCACATCGATCTACTATATGCTGACGCCAGATACGCGTTCAAAAATGCATCGATTGCCGTCGCCAGAAACGTTTCATTTTTATATGGGTGACCCGGTAGAGATGCTGCTGCTGCATCCAAATGGATCTGACGAAGTTGTCGTCTTTGGCCAAGATTTGAGTGTCGGACAGTTTCTGCAATTTACAATACTGGGCAATACTTGGGTGGGCGGGCGGCTGGCCGCTGGTCATCAACGTGGGTTCGCTCTGATGGGCACGACTGTGGCCCCGGGCTTTGATTTCGACGATTTGGAAATGGGTGGCACGGACGCGTTGGTGGGTGATTATCCTGATGCCGCCGACATGATCCGCGCTTTGACCTGATGGCCGACCAAAACATCCCCAGCAATATATTCGTGCGTCCCGCTGAAATAGATGATGTCGGTGTCATGACGGAACTCTCGATGCGATCCAAACAATCCAATGGTTATGAAGATGCGTTCATGGATGCCTGCCGCGATGAACTGACGATTACGGCCGCACATCTGTGCCAAGGTGAATACTGGGTGGCCGTTGATGGCGAAAAGATTGTTGGTTGCGCGTCGCTCTGTCCCGACAAGGATCAACGAACTGGTGAAGTGCACAGCTTTTTTATTGATCCCGATCATCAGGGTCGGGGGATCGGCCGGTTGATATGGACCCGGTTGTTAGAGCGCGCGCATGCGTATGCCATGGCCGACGTTCGCTTGGATGCCGATCCTAATGCGGTCCCGTTTTACGAAGCGATGGGATTTCAGGTGGTGGGTGACGCCCCGTCGGGCTCCATCCCCGGTCGCCGTATTCCGCATATGACGTTCTTGCTCGGGCACCAAGCGTCATGCTGAACTTGATTCAGTATCTCATTGTCCAGAGGTTTGTTTACTACCGTGGCTTGCACGTCTGGCCGACACGGCGATAAGGTTCCATGCATTCCCAATCATTGCCGGAATAGCCGATGTGGGCGTTCTGCGGTATTTTGATGGGTTCGCACCCGTTTCCCTTGGCCTCAAATCCGCGATCACATTTCCAGCCCGTGCCGTAGCCGGTTTCCGACAGATAGGCGTTGGCCGGGATCGTGATTTTGTTGCAGCCCTTGTTATCGGCCATGAACCCGCGTTCACATTCCCATCCGGCACCATAGGTGCGCCCGGTTAAGAAGGCATTTTTGGGAACGTCGATATTCACACATAGATTATTTCGTTTTTGATAGCCGCGGTTACATTCCCAGCCGTCACCACTCGATCGCAAATAGGCGTTATCAGGGACGGATATTTCTGCGCACGTGTTTCGTTGCTCGCGAAATCCGCGCAGGCATTTCCATTTTTTGCCATAGCTCGAATTTGTCGCGTAAGCATTTTCGGGTATCGCGGACTGCGCAGAACTGACGGCAGTCTGGAATATAAGGATCGTCGCGAATAGCACGAAAACCCCGATCTTTCTTGAAGTCGAAGTCATTGGTATCGCTCCTGATGGGCGGCTGCCGGGATAGGCAAATCGTTGTGCCACCGAACTTATGTTTTCTTTTTGGTCTTTCGTTTCGGCTTGGGCTCTGCGGCTTCGGCTGCGCGTTCGGCAGCTTCTTTTTCCAAGCGTCGGGCTTTTAAGGTCGCCATATGGGCTTTGCGCTTCTCGTCAGCAGTTTCCAGGTCTTCTAGCTCTTCTGCTTGATCAAGCTTTAGAGCCGCGAGCCTCTCTTCGGCAACGGATTTGGTCATTTTAGCCACTGGTGTTCTTTCATCGCATCATCGTGGTCAGCTAAAAGCGGCGCCTAGGCGATGAGTTCGGGTGCGACATCCAAAGAATTGGGAAACACACCCCGTGTGATCTGGTTCAAAGGGACCAGACAATGGTAGAGGGTAGAATAGGGTTGTCCCCCCGGCATTCACCGAGGGGACAAAACAGTATTAGTCGAGAGCCTGAAGGTTCTCAGCAGATGCTTTGCCGTCGCGGCCAGCTTCGAGGTCGTAAGAGACCTTTTGACCGTCACGAAGGGTGCTCATACCTGCACGCTCTACAGCGGAGATGTGCACGAATGCATCTTTGGAACCATCTTCTGGCTCGATGAAACCATAACCTTTAGTTGCGTTGAACCATTTTACTGTACCGTTTGGCATAACTTGTATCCTTAAGCGTATAATTGCGGCCCACACCCCACACCGTGCGGAGTCAGGCCATAGTCACGTTCACACTGTCGGGGTATCTAAGCTATGCGGCGTGTACCGAAAGAGCAGGCAACACCAAACGAATGTAAGACGTAAACAAACACATAACACAAATGGGCTTTTCGTCAATCAAATTGGGAATTTAGAACCTCAGCCCATTTCCCATCACCCCGGCGAATGCCGGGGGTCAACTCCATGTACAGTTGATTCCGGCATGCGCCGGAATGACGGTTTTATTGCTATGACCTAAACCGCTTCACCACATTCTCAAGCAACCGGGAAATGTTGTTGTCGAAGTCGTTCCAGGGCAGTGAACCCGCGAAGGTGATGGACCCCGTTGAAAACACCTGACCGCCACCCGGGACGCCGAAATATGTCATATCGGCGCGGACCAGTTCTTCTGGGGTGCCATCAGCCCAGGTCTTTACATGGGTCAGCCATTCTTCGGGGGGCAGAACAAAACTTTCCGGGTGGTTTTCGGACTGCGCCACGACCACCGCATTGGGCGGGGTGCCCAGGCGTGGCTCGACCCGGTCCAACTCGTAGCCGGCGGCTCCACCGCCACCGAACCCAAAATCACCGATGATTTCGTCATCGATGCCGTCGAACATCCACGCCATGTCGGGGGTGTCAGATGCTGGCGTGCGGCGATAATAGGTGCCTTCAAAATCGCCCTGACAGGTATAGCCAATCCCCGTCAATGCATTGGGGGGACGCCCGTTGCGACGCCACAGGCCGCCGTATTCGCCGGTGAAGCCGCTATAGTACTCGCCCGGTTCGGAAGCCCACGCGCGCAAGCCACCTTCGGCGCGGCGAACTTCGATCAGGCCATCTTTTTCGGGATGCAGCGCGACCCGCCAATAAAATCCGTTGCCGCCCATGTAAATCAGGTTGCCACCGTGATCGCGGTAACCCTGCACCCCGTCCAAGGTTTGCAAGGTGTGGTATTCGGGATGGCTGGTGGTGATCACCGTTTTGTAGGGGGCGAGGAGGTCTGGCCCTTCGTTATGCAGTTCCCAATCGGTGACAATATCGAACGCGATGTCCTTGGCATTCAGCCACGCCAGTATGTGTGTATCGGCTGGAAAATGCCTGAGGCCCGATCCACATTTATCATCGGCAAACGGATGGTAGCCGGGGCGCAGGTTCATGATCGGACGATGCCATGTGGTATGTGCGATCCCGGACCCATCCGCATGATCGTTATAGGTCGAAAGGCCAAATTCCGGATGATCGGCAGGATTATAGGGGAACGCCCCCCAGTCCGCTGCACGGTCACGCCAGTGCTGGCCGAAATCCGCCCGCGCCTGATTGGCATAAATCACATAGGTAAAGGTCGAGATCAGGAAACACACATCGGCGGTATGTTTACCCTTGGGTGGACAGACAAAGATCGGTAGCAGGTCCCAATGATCGGCGCACGTCAGGCGAATGGCATACGCACCACTGGGTAAGTCATTAGGGATCGTAAATGTGAAATCCGTTTCCCAGTTGCAGTCTACGATGTCGTCGTCATGAAAATGGATGGCGGCATATTGAGATGGATCGCGGTTCCAGTTGTTTTCCGATGCGTCCCAGTTCGATCCGGTGACGGCGCGCATGGGTGCGTTGATCAGGTCGCCGATATCGCCCAGCGGTCCATCACCGTCAATTTGGAACGACGTCATGTTCTTGGAAAAATCCCAGGCGGCGATGGTCTTGCCATCGGTCGATAAACTTGGATGCTCGATCTTGCCGTTAAAATGTGTGGCGGGATCATCGGCGGCAATTGCCGCAACCAGAACATGAAAACCGATGCTTTTTTCGAACGCGACTGAAGCGTTGGTCTTCTCTGCAATGTGATCCAGCTTTTCGATGGATTGCCCGACGCTGATAGTGCCAGCCGCTGTATCGACCTCAGCCCATATCTTGGCCCAGTTATAGGCGGGCAAGGACGCACCCGTTGCGGTGGTCACCGAACCTGTTTGAAAAAACACGCCCTCTGGCCCGATGCCGAGCGTGATGCCGTCACCCTCGCCAAAATGATGCAGGGTGATGACGCCCTGTGGTCCTTTGTCCGGCGTGGTCGGGAAGATGGTCGCATCCAGTCGGAATGTCTCTGGCAGCGGTGCCGAAAGCGACGCTTCCATATGCGAGCCCAGGTGTGTGTCCTGTGTTCGTGACGGATACGTGCCATCAATCGGCGACGGCACGGGCACCAGGTTCATGCCTGGCCCCTCGGGGTTCGGATCGCCCGAAATCACCTGCACCAGCTCGGCGCGATAAGGATCATCGGCCGTCGACGAGACTTTAACCTCTATCGTTTCGCCCGGGCGTGCGGATAATGTGTTGGTGTAACCGATCAATGGAATCATGCAGGGATGATGGCAGATCGCTTTCGCTGTGCCAATAACCCCCTCACCTAACCTCTCCCCCTTGATAGGGGGAGAGGGATGAGATCGAGTCACATGTGTACTGGGTCCCTCTCCCTCACATAGTGGGGGAGAGGACAGGTGAGGGGGTATTAAGATATCGATGATTCAGGTCTTTAAGCCTTGGGCTTCGATTGATATATTGCGCGCGGAAGGTCGGCGCGGACGAGCTCCTCGCCAACCCGGTCAGGTCCGGAAGGAAGCAGCCGTAACGAGTTTTCGGTTCGGGTCGATGTCCGACCTTCCACTTTAGTTTTTCTCGGCAACCACTCGGTTCCATGTATGAGCGATAGCACATCCACCGATACTGCCGATGCCCACGGCGCGAAATCTGGCGAATACCAGGTGCTGGCGCGCAAATATCGTCCCACCACGTTTTCAGGTTTAATCGGCCAAGAAGCCCTGGTCCGCACGCTAACCAACGCGTTTGCGTCGAACCGATTGCACCATGCGTTTGTCATGACGGGCGTGCGGGGCGTGGGTAAAACATCCACCGCACGGATCATCGCTCGGGCACTGAATTGCATTGGCCCTGATGGCAACGGGGGCCCGACGACGGAACCTTGTGGCGTATGCGACAACTGTGTGGCCATTGCTGGTGACCGCCACGTCGATGTGCTGGAAATGGATGCGGCGAGTAACACTGGCGTTGATAATATTCGCGAATTGATTGATGGGGTGCGCTACCGCCCCGCCTCGGCACGCTACAAAGTCTACATCATCGATGAAGTGCACATGTTGTCGAAAAGCGCATTTAATGCGTTGCTCAAGACACTCGAAGAACCGCCGGAACATGTGATCTTTATCTTTGCGACCACAGAAATTCGCAAAGTGCCAATCACGGTGCTGTCACGCTGTCAGCGGTTCGATCTACGCCGCGTGCCCGTTGAAAAACTGGTCACGCACTTCGCCGACATCTGCCAAAAAGAAGGCGCCGAAATCACCGATGGCGCGCTGCGTATCATTGCCCGGGCTGCGGATGGATCGGTGCGGGACGGCCTTAGCCTATTGGATCAGGCGATCGCCCATGCCGACGGCACGATTGATGATGAAAAAGTACGTGCGATGCTGGGGCTTGCCGATCGGACGCGGACGTTCGATCTGTTGGAACTGATCTTCAAGGGCGACATTGCGCAAGCGTTGAACGAGCTTTCCGATCAATACGATAACGGGGCCGACCCCATTTCAGTGATTGAAGACATGCTGGAACTGGTGCATTGGCTGACCAAGGTCAAAGTTTCGCCCGATGCCGCGGATGCCCCTGACGTGCCAGAAAACGAGCGCACCAAAGGCAAAGAAGTGACTGAGGCATTGCGCATGCCCGAACTGACCCGGGCGTGGCAGTTATTACTCAAAGGCTTGACCGAAGTGACGAACGCGCCATCACCCTTGGCCGCGGCCGAGATGGTCTTGGTCCGCTTGGCCTATGCCGCTGACCTACCGACACCCGGCGATGCCGTGAAAGCCATGCAGGATGGGGCCGCACCCGCAGCGTCACCCCAAGGTGGTGGGGCACCCAGTGGCGGAAACGGTGGCGGATCGGCGCAACAATCGGCCAGCACAGCGCCCGCGATGCAGGCATCGCCCAATCCGAGTGCCAATCCTGATCCTGCACCTACTGCACAGTTGTCGACCCAGGCACAACCTGCGGCGCGCGTCTTTGCCAACCTGGACGAGGTTGCCTTACGCGCGGGTGAAATGCGCGAAGGCCGCCTGCAATGGTTCATCGAAACCCAATTGCGTACAGTCCGGTTTGAGCCAGGACATCTGGAAATCAACGCAGGCCAAGGTGCCGACCGCGAATTGATCCAGCGCCTGAAAAGCTTTTTAGAAGAAGAAACTAAAATGCCGTGGTCGTTGGCCCTGTCATCCAAAGAAGGATCGACGACGGTTGCTGAGAACAAAGCTGCCGATGCCGAGGCCGCGCGCGCCCACGCCGCAGGCCATCCGCTGGTCAAGGCCGTGTTGGAAACGTTCCCCGGTGCCCAGGTTGAAGATGTGCGGGCTGTGGTTCAGCCAAAGCCCGAGATATCTGACGAGCCATTGCCGGATGATGAAAGCCGCGATGATTCTGATGATCTCTGAATATGTCTGAAGACATTCCTGATTATTACCGGATTGATGTCGACGATATGCGCATCGATGCGCTTGTTCAGGCGCATGCCACGTGGGCCAGCAAATGTGTCGGCGAGCAAGTGCCGGTTTGGGGGGATTTGGATTTCCTGGATTTCGAAAGCAACATTATTCCGTACATGATGTTGGTCGATATTGATGGCGAACCTGGATACGGGCGATATCGCTTTTGGGGGACGTCCGTAGCCAGCCCTGACGGCAGGACGCTAACCAATCAGCGGATTTCTGATCTGCTGCCACAACGGCATGCTGAATATTCTGAAGAGCAATATCGATGGGTTGTGGAGAATGCCCAGCCCGCGCTTTTCATCTCATGTTTGTATGAAAAAGGCTGGAATCAAAAATTTGAAGCCGTGCTTCGAATGCCCTGTCGTTCAAGTGACGATAGTGCGATTGACCGGGTCTTGTGCGTGGGATTTTACAGCACGGCGATGCGTTCGATTACCGATTATGTGGATGCCAACGTTGATCTTGGGGATTATTTCGGGGTGGAGAGTTGACCCCCTCATCCATTTTAACGTCATCCCCGCGCCCGCCTTCGCGGGCACAGGCTGCGGCGGGGATCTTTTTGGTTTGATGAGACCCCCGTCTTCACGGGGGTGACAATTCAACGGCGCTCAATCCAACAAAAAAGAATTCCCCGATGCCTCGCCCCAGGCATTCATAAAATCGTTCAGGTAAGGGCGGTTTTCTTTTTCCGCATCGATGAACGAAATCACATCGGCGACGGCAGCGTTGTAGCTGGTCTTGGACAACGTCCCCGTATGTAACTGATAGCGCAGATAAACCAGATACGTGTTCAGCACATCCGTTTCGCAATAATGCCGGATCTCGTCGATCTGGCCGGCGTCCATCATCTCGGCCACCTTGGACCCATCGACCCCGAATTTGCCGGCAATTCCAAACGCGGCGCAGACTTCGTTCAGTTTCACCCGCGCCGATGCGCCGAAATCCGATAACACATCCAGCAGATCGCAATGCCAGTCGGACGCATATCGATAGCTGTAGCTATTCCACTTATCGCCGGATTTGTGCAGCCATGGTGCCGAAATGCCATGCACCATGGCGCGGTATTTCAACACCGGCAGATCAAACGATCGTCCGTTAAAGCTAACCAGTCGGGGGCGAATACGCTCCACATACGTAAAGAAACCCTGCAGCAGTTGTTTTTCATCGAACCCGGCTTCGCCCCCAGATCTCAAGTCTTTCAGTACATATCCTTCTTGGCCCGAATCCCGCTCGATCTCGGCTTCTAAGAAACTGATCGCGACGACCTTGTGGAACGGCTGGCGGGGAAAGCTGTTCTTTTGATTGGTGACTTCCAAATGGTAATCCTCAATCGCCTTTCGGCGGACGTCGATGTCTGGTGACGTTTCACCGGTCAGGTTAAACGCGGCATCGGTATCGGGGACGGTTTCGATGTCAAAAACAAACAGGTTTTGATGCTGCATTCGTGGCCTTTCCGATAATAAATGCTATAACGCGTGAACAGGATGTGGTGTAGATACGTTTATCATAACCCGCATCGTACACGAACACATCACCGGAGCACTAAGACCCATGAAAAATCTGGCGCAAATGATGAAACAAGCCCAGGAAATCCAGCAAAAGATGGCTGATATGCAGCAGGAGATGCTGGAGATAGAGGTCACGGGCAAATCCGGTGGCGGTATGTGTCAGGTCACGTTGAACGGCAAGGGCGAGGCCAAAAACGTGCTGATCGACCCCGCACTCGTGAAACCTGAAGATGCTGAAGTGCTCGAAGATTTGATCGTCGCCGCAATGAATGATGCCAAGGCCAAGGCTGATGAAATGATGCGCGAAAAAATGCAAGAAATTACCGGCGGTCTGCCATTGCCACCCGGCATGCAACTGCCGTTCTAAGCCTGTCCCTTGGCCGAACAAGAAATCGATCGGCTGGTCCAGTTGCTGTCCCGCTTGCCGGGGCTGGGGCCCCGTTCCGCGCGCCGCGCTGTTCTTCACCTATTGAAACGTCGTGAATCCCTGATGCATCCGTTGGCAACTGCGCTGACCGACGCTAGTGAACGCGTTCATGCGTGTGATACGTGTGGAAATCTGGATACCGCGAACCCCTGTGGCATTTGCACCGATTACAAGCGCGATCCGAAAATATTATGTGTGGTCGAAGACGTCGCCGATCTGTGGGCGCTCGAACGCACCGCCAGTTTCAAGGGCCGCTATCATGTCTTGGGCGGAACGTTATCGGCGTTGGATGGGGTCGGCCCGGATGATTTACGGATTCCAGAACTGGTCAGCCGGGCTGAATCTGATGCGATCTCTGAGGTGATCTTGGCGACCAGCGCCACGGTCGATGGCCAAACCACGGCGCACTATGTGGCGGATCGATTGCGCGAGCAGGGTGTCAAAGTCTCTGGCCTGGCCCACGGTGTTCCGGTGGGTGGCGAACTGGATTATCTGGATGATGGGACGTTATCGGCAGCACTCCGTGATCGCAGGCCTGTTTAACTCAGCGATTTTTCTTTCGTCGTCCCGGGCGAGCGTGCGAGACCCGGGATCTTTTATCCCCAAATTCTACATTGCTTAATTTGATAAGATCCCTGATCAAGTCCGGGACGACGATATTTATTTTTCGTCACCCCGGCGAATGCCGGGGTCAACTTTTTGGCATTTGATTCCGGCCTGCGCCGGAATGACGAGACTCTCAAAGAGAGGAGAACTTACTCAGCCGCCTTCGTGCCGGGAAGTAACTCCGTAACCTCGTCCACGTCGCCCAGTTGCAGGGCATCGATTTTGGCCCCCCGGTTGGTGACTTTGTCGGTGGAAATGCGGATATCGCGGATATCGCGGGTCGCCTGATCAAAGTGCGTTTGCAGCTTATCGACGCGCTGATCCAGCCGCCCCAAATCTTCCAATAGTTTCCCGATCTCGGCCTGAATGACGTGGGCCTGTTCGCGCATGTGCACATCGCGCAAGATCGCGCGGACGGTATTTAACGTGGCCATCAACGTGGTCGGCGAGACAATCCAGACCCGGCGCTTAAATCCTTCTTCAACCACATTCCTGAAATTGGCATGTAGTTCCGCATAGACCGCTTCGGACGGTAAAAACATCAGCGCACTTTCCGCCGTTTCACCTTGGATGATGTAGCGTTCCGAGATGTCTTTGACGTGTTTGATAACGGACGCCCCGAATGCGCGACCGGCCTGCACCTTGTCCGCATCGGTTTCGGCATTGCGAAGTTGCTCGTAGCTTTCCAACGGAAATTTACTATCGATGACAATCGGGCCCGGCGGGTTCGGCAGGTCAAGCATACAGTCCGCGCGCTTGCCGTTCGATAACGTCGCCTGGAACGTATACGCCGATTTGGGCAGCGCTGCGGTGACCAGGTCATTTAATTGGATTTCACCAAACGCGCCCCGCGCCTGTTTGTTGGAGAGTATATCCTGCAAACTGACCATCTGTTGCGACAAGTCTGTAATATTTTTCTGGGCGCTGTCGATGACCGCCAAGCGTTCGTGCAGGACCTTCAACGTTTGGCCCGTGCGTTCCGTCTGTTCGTGCAGGCTATCGCCCATGCGTTTTTGCAGGGCTTCCAGGCGGCTGTTGGTGTCGGATTGCGATTGTTCCATCCGGCCGGCCATGGCGTTTTGTGTGTTGGCCAG
Organism: Rhodospirillales bacterium; assembly: GCA_965659695.1. Lineage (GTDB taxonomy): Bacteria > Pseudomonadota > Alphaproteobacteria > Rhodospirillales > Casp-alpha2 > UBA4479. Next base: position 5,199 of record CBFHXC010000011.1, on the reverse strand, counting down.
ACTTTGTGCGGCATCGGTGAGTTGTTGCAGGCGCACGGCCTGTTCGGTACGGGTCTTTTGGCTGCTGAGAAGTGCGAACAACCCGACAAGCACGGCGACACCGACGGCGGTCAAAATCATCAGGGTCTGCGGATCAACTTGCACGTTGCCTCGCTTTCGTCAAAATCATCATGCAAAAGGTGCTGACATTAAATATATGTGAGCCGCTAACTGTACGCCGATGCCCGCAATGATCGCAATCCACATGCGGTCTCATCGGTCTTCTTGGAGAATGAATAAATGAAGTTGCACCGTTCTGTCGCTGTCGCCGCACTTTTTGTTGGTGCTGTTTTCAGCCCCGCTCTGACCCAGGCCGATGACGCCAATCCCGCGCTGAGACTGACAATCTACGCTAATGGCCTGACCCTGGTCGACGAGGCCCGGACCATCAAAGCCAACGGCCAGGACACGATCCGCATTAAGGGTGTCGCATCACAGATGATCGTCGACAGTGTGCATTTGGATACGGGTGGTGCGGCACACGTTGCGGAAATCGCCCTCGATTCGGATATTCTGAGTGCGCAGACGTTATTGCAACGCTCCGTCGGGAAAACTGTGCGGGTGGTGCGCAACCATCCAACTACGGGGACCGAGATTGTTGAAGTGGCCGAGGTGTTAAGCGTCAAAGGCGGGCTGATTTTGAAAATCGGCGACCGCATTGAAACATCGGTGCCGGGCCGGTTGGTGTTCGATCAGGTGCCCGATGACCTACACGTCGAACCCAGTTTGACCCTACGCCTGACCGAAGCTGTCACCCAAGACATGGATACTCGTCTGGGGTATCTGGCGACCGGCATCAATTGGGGTGCGGTCTATACGGTGGTGCTGAACGGGAATCATGACGAAATGGATTTAGAGGGCCGTGCCCGGGTTTCGAACAACGCGGGCCTGGATTTGAAAGATGCCAAGATTTCATTGGTTGCCGGTGACGTGTCGCGGCAAACGCGTGGACCACAGGTGAAATTGATGGCAATGGCCGCCCGGTCAGAATCCATGGCGGCCGATGCACCGCAAAGCCCGCAGCGCCAAGATTTGTCGGCATTTCACATTTATCATCTGCCGGGCGACGTGACGATTAAGGACAAGGAAACCAAGCAGCTGCGATTGCTCGGGCGTGGCGACATTCCGGTCAAGCGTGTGCTGACCTATCGCGGGTCGCCACAGGTCTTTGGGCCGATGCGCGGACACCAGCAGCCGGTGCCGGTGTCGTTATCGGTCAAGATGGATGGCGAGGCCAACGGCGCGATTTGCGAACCGCTGCCCGGTGGGTTGGTGTGGGCCTATGTTCGCGACAGTGCCGGGGCACTGCGGTTCATTGGCGAAGATAACATCGCGAATACCCCCGTTGGGAATGATATCGAACTCAATCTGGGTCGCGCGTTTAACGTGACCGTGGCGCGCAAACAAACTGATTTCAGCCGATTGGGTGAACGGACCACGCAGGCGTCGATCACGTTAACGGTGAAGAACGGCGGCGATAAAGCGGCCACGGTTGAGGTGTTCGAAAACATCCCTGGCGATTGGCAGATCATCGAACAGGGTCAAGGCCACACCCGTGATGGCTCGGCGGCGAAATGGCTGGTGGCAGTCGCAGCCAAGGGCGAGACGACGCTTAGTTACCAGGTGCGGGTTCGGCGATAAGGGCTGCGCGCACAAGCACACTTATTTTGTGTAAAATAAAAGATCGATTTTGCAAAACAAAGCCGATTTGATAATAAACTTTTAAAATCAGTTACTTAGATAAAATTGGCCTTAAAAAAACAATCCGGCGACTGCCCCGGTCAGGCAAACCGCCAATGTGCCTGAAATCATGGTCCGTCCACCCAGCGCGATGATGTCGTCGCGCCGTTCCGGGCACATGGTGACCAGGCCGCCGATCATGATCCCTAAGCTGCCGAAGTTGGCGAACCCACAGAGTGCATAGGTCATGATGAAGCGGCTGCGGTCCGATAGTGCCGCGTCGGGGGTGCCCGATAGCTGCAAGTAGGCCAGGAATTCGTTAAGCACGATCTTAATCCCGAGCAGGCCACCGGCGGTCACGGCCTGATCCCAGGGGATACCCATCAAAAATGCGACCGGAGCCATGATCCAGCCCAGCATCCGCTCCAGTGTCAGTGCGCCGCCTGTGATATCGGGTAACAGACCCAACAGCGCATTGACCAACGCCACCAGGGCGACGGCGACGACCAGCAATGCGATCACGTTGATCAGCAGTTTGACGCCATCCATGGTGCCGCGCGTGATCGCGGCCATGGCGTTGCCGTCATCGGGGATATCGATTTCGCCGGGTGTGGGTTCGCCGAGCGGCACCATCAATTGCGCGATGGTGATGGCGGCAGGTGCACTCAGGATCGATGCGGTCAAAATGTGGCCGAGCGCACCGGGGATGGTGGGCTCCAGGATTGAAGCATAGAGCACCATCACGGTCCCGGCGATGGTCGCCATGCCGGCCGTCATCATCACAAACAGCTCACCTCGGCTGAGATTTTTCAGGTATGGCCGCACCAGCACTGGGCTTTCAACCATGCCGATGAACACGTTGGCGGCAACGCCAATGCCCAATGCGCCACCGATCTTAAAACTGCGACCCAGCGCCCAGGCGGCGCCCTTGACGATCATTGGCAGGACGCGCCAATGGAACAAAAGCGCCGATAAGGCACTGACAACCAAAATCAGCGGCAGCGCCTGGAACGCCAAATTAAATGACGCGCCGGGGGCTGTTTCGGCAAACGGCAAGGGACCACCACCGATGTAGCCGAACACAAATGACGTTCCCGCACGGGTCGCGTCCATCAGGCCGGTGACGATGGCATTCAGTCCCAAGAACACGCTCTGCACCGCCGGAATTCCCAACAGCATAGCCGCCAATGACAATTGAATGATCAGGCCGACGATCAGGGCGCGTTTGTCAACAGCGGTGCGGTTCTCGCTGATCAACCATGCGATCAACGGAAATGCGATGATTCCTAAAATGCCCTGATATGCGACCAACTGCGCCCCCAATATTTTTCAGAGTGTGATTTCTTGACGTTCCGATGCCAAGTGCTTATTTCCACTGAAGAATTTTATAGTATCATTGAGATATCATGACTGTATTACCGATCATCGTTGCGCCGGACCCGCGCTTGAAAATAAAGGCCAAACCCGTCGATGCTGTCGATGACGATGTGCGTCAGTTTATGGACGATATGTTGGACAGCATGTACGCAGCCAACGGGATCGGCTTGGCCGCTCCGCAGGTGGGTGACGACCGCCGTGTCATCGTCGTCGACGTGGCGCGCCCCGAAGAAGACCCGCAACCCCTCGTCATGGCCAATCCACAAATTATCGAAGTGGCCGACGAAGATCGCATCCACGAAGAAGGATGCTTGTCGTTGCCCGAGCACTATGCCGAGGTGGTTCGCCCAGATTTCATCACGGTGCGATACCTGGACCGCGACAACGAAATTCGCGAGTTAAAGGCGGACGGAATTCTCGCCACATGTATCCAGCACGAGATCGATCACCTGGATGGTATTTTGTTTGTCGATCATGTGTCGGCGCTCAAACGCAACATGATCCTGCGCAAACTAACCAAGGCGAAGAAACTCGCCGAAGCCCACGCGTGATATCATGACCAAGACGGACCGGCCCTTGCGGCTGGCGTTCATGGGCAGCCCCGATTTTTCCAACGGTACGCTCCGCGCATTGATCGCAGCGGGGCATGATGTGGCGTGCGTGTATGCGCAGCCGCCACGTCCCGCAGGTCGGGGACAAAAGGAGCGGCTCTGTCCCGTTCATGCCGAAGCCCAAGCTCATGACATCCCTGTGCGGACACCGAAAAGCCTGAAAGACCCAGACGCCCAACAGGCATTCCGCGATCTGGATTTGGATGTGGCCATCGTCGTCGCGTACGGGTTGATCTTGCCGCAAGCGATCTTGGATGCCCCCAGACTGGGGTGTTTGAACGTGCACGCATCGATCCTGCCCCGGTGGCGCGGTGCGGCCCCGATCCAGCGTGCGATCCTGGCGGGCGATACGGAAACCGGTATCGCGATCATGAAAATGGATGCGGGGCTGGATACGGGCGATGTGTTGGCCGAGGCCAAAACGCCGATCTCTGCCGATGAGACTGGGCAGACGTTGCATGATCGCTTGGCGATGATGGGGGCAGAACTGATGGCAGAAACATTGCCAAGATATGCGGCCGGTGAAATTCAACCGACACCCCAAGTTGAAGATGGCGTGACCTATGCGTCCAAACTGGAAAAGCACGAAGGCATGTTGAATTTTAGCGACACGGTGCAGGCGCTGGACCGCCGGGTGCGCGCCTTTAGCCCATGGCCGGGGACGTATTTTGAATTCGATGGCCAGCGGATCAAAGTCATGTCGGCAGAGATTGATGATACGCCGCCCAATGCCCCACCTGGCACAGTGCTGGATGATTGCCTGACCATCGCCTGCGCCAATGGCACATTCCGCCCGACGCGGATACAACGTCCGGGCAAAGGTGCGCTGGAAACAGATTTGTGTTTGCGGGGGTTCCCGATTGATCCAGGCACGGTGCTGGACCCGGTCGCCTGATCACATCTTGGGTGGCTTGGTGTCCAACTGTTTAATTTTGTCCATGCCTTGGCGCATCTCTGTCATAATGAATTCCGCCCGGCGTTGTGGCCCGCCGACAGATTTTTGCGGGAACAGATAATGCCATGCATCCAGTTTTACGCTCAACGCACATAGGACGCCACCTAACGTGATGTGATAGCTTTTGATCACTTTTTGGAGTTTTCGGAATTTTTCGACCGACAAATCCTCCCACATATCCTGGGTTTCATTGTCGAAATTTGCAAACCGAGCACGGATCTGGGTGTTCAGCGTGTACACTTTGTTTTCCAGCATATCGATAGTGGTCTGAAGTGTTGGGTCTGATTTCAGGGTGAAGTTTTTACGCAGGTCTGGGATCGCGTCCAAGAAGTTATCGATGATCGGTGATACCGAGTCCATGCATCGCCGATAATACGATAGCGACATAAATATATCGCCATAGTCTTCGAGGAATCGCGGTAACTCTTCGACTTTGATGCCCAATTTGTCGGCCATTATATTGAGGCGTTCGAGTGCTTTTTTGACGTCTGGATCACGAAACAACTGAATGACATCATCAAAGGTCTGGATGTCTAC
>CBFHXC010000010.1:0-58740 GCA_965659695.1 Rhodospirillales bacterium | reverse complement strand
TAGCTTATATTGCATGGAACCAAAGGCCGCCTCTGCGACATCATGGCCCAGGTCGACACCGAACCGCGCCAAATATGCTGGCACCATCTGATCCGCCCATTCGCGGCGGCAATACAAAAAGCCCATACCGTACATGCTGCACAGGCCTTTTTGCGTGGACGTCGCCAAACCATCGATCATCATATCTTCGACGTCCGTATGCAGCACGCCAGCGGACTGCGCCGCATCCACCAATAGAAAAATATTATTGGCTCGGCAGAACTCGCCCAACTTTTTGACATCCGTGCGCAGTCCCGGCGAAAACGTAACTGTGGGCACCGTCATCAATCGGGTGCGTTCATCAGCTGCTGCAATCATCGCATCGGCATCAATCCGGCCGTGATCATCGTCAACGGACCTGACTTCAACACCGTGTTTTTGACCCACATTCAGCCAAGGATAGATATTGTTTGGATGCTCAACCGCAGGTGTCAGGATGATGTTGTCGCCAGCCTGCCAATTCATCGCCGTCGCGATGATGTTCAAACCTTCGGAGACATTTTTTGTGTAGGCGATTTCGGTCGGATCGGCGTTGATCAAGGCTGCAAAGGATTTCCTGACATCCTTCATCATCTCAAACAATGCCCCCTTGTCGGTCCGGCCGGTGGTCAAAGCATCCAAATGCTTATCCAGAGCGTCGCGTCCCGCTTTTGGCAGCAAGCCCCGAGTGCATGTGCTCAAGTACGTGTTGTCGGTAATGCCTGGGAAAACCTCGGCCATATCCGTGATTTGGGAATTATCATCCGCGTCTTTACGTTCTGCATTCGCCATATTGATCCTCCGCTTAGGATCATGTTAGCAGAGGAAAAATCAGGATCAGGATCAATTGTCTATCAGAACCCGATATTCGCCATATTGTCAGCAACGACTAAGATTCCGAGCCCGATGGTGACCGCCCCAATGCCGCCGCGCATGGTCCAATTCGCCCATGTCAGGCTGCGTGCCGTGTAACGTAGCGGGATGGCAATCAATGCTGACAACACGGCCATACCAACCACAGACCCAAAACCAAACAGCAGTATGTAGATAATGCCCGCTAGCGGGCTCGTTACTTGGGTCGCCGTCAATACGACCAATGCACCCGACCCCGCCATACCATGCATCAAACCAACTGCGAGTGTCCGCCATGGGAGTGATACAGGGTGTTCGTGCGCGTGCGCATTTTGCTCGTGCTTCTCAGTTTCGCCCTTGTGGCTGTGCGCGTGCATATGGACCGTACCATCCCCGTGCGTATGGCTGTGGAAGTGCACACGCTCGCGGACCAATCGCCAAATAACGTGTGCCCCAAGGCCCACCAACATGACGCCGACAATCAATTCCAGCAAACTGCCCATCTCGTCAGAAAGGGTTGCACCGAAAACAATCACTGAGCCCGCAACTGCGGCCAACGTGGCGGTATGTCCAATTCCCCAGAACGCCCCATGCGAAATGATTTTCGACACAGACGACTCGCCGGATGCAATAGATGAAACAGCCGCTACATGATCTGCTTCCATGGCATGCTGCATACCAATGAAAAATCCCAATATGAGGATGCCACCGATTGTAAATTCCATATTACCTTCTCAACCATCGTCCTAAAATCATCTGATCATGACTTTATAACCAAATTTTCGTCTCATCCGTCCAAAGTCCGTCACAAATTACTCTGCAACATCCTTTTGCATTTCGACATTTGGCCCGGTCTCAAAAAACTGTAGGTCCGCGAGCTTTTTGTATAGCGGACTGATTTTCAGCAGTTCTTCGTGGGTTCCAATCGCCTCAATTGATCCATGATCCATGACTACGATGCGATCCGCGTTGATCACAGTCGACAAACGGTGGGCGATGATCAACGTGGTTCGGCCCTTCATCAGGCGTTGCAGGCCATCTTGAACCAATCGCTCATTCTCGGCATCAAGGGCACTCGTCGCTTCGTCCAAAAGCAACACCGACGGATCCCGAAGGATCGCCCGCGCAATCGAAATCCGTTGCCGTTGACCGCCGGACAATCGAATGCCGCGCTCGCCCAAATAACTGTCGTAGCCCTCAGGCAGCTCAGAAATAAACTCGTCTGCCATTGCATCCCTGGCGGCGGCAATCACCTCGTCTTTGCTGGCATCAGGGCGACCATACTGGATATTGATGAAGGCCGTTTCGCCAAACAAGAATGGCTCCTGCGGGACCAGGGCCAAGCGTTCCCGCACTTGAATAGGATCGGCATCGGCAATGCATAAGCCGTCCAATTTGATCGCACCATTTGCCGGATCATAGAAACGGAACAACAGCTCAAACACAGTGCTTTTACCCGCCCCCGAAGGCCCGACAAGCGCAACAGTCTCGCCCGGTGATATCTCCAACGAGAAATCCTTGAGTGCCGCTAAATCAGGCCTGGACGGGTAATGGAACGTCACATTCTCAAACGCGACCCGACCACTTTTTTGCTCGGCTGGTAGGCCATCAAAGGCCAGCGCATTTTGAGGCCGGCTGATCACCGGTTCGGTTTCAAGCAGTTCGACCAATCTTTCGGTCGCACCCGCCGCGCGCTGCAAGTCGCCATAAACCTCGGAAACGATCCCAGCTGAAAGCGCCACCATCATGGCGTAGAAAATAAATGCGCCGAGGTCACCCCCTGATATACGCCCTGCGATCACATCACCACCGCCAACCCACAGCACAGCCCCAACACCAAAGAATACGACAATCGTCACCGTCGCGTTTAAGAAGCTGCGTACACGGGCACGTTTCAGCGCGGTCGCAAAAGCGTTCGCAACGTCTTGGCCAAATCGCTGGATATCCCGCGCTTCGTGGGTAAATGCCTGGACCGTATGAATACCGTTCAACGTTTCTTCGGCGAACGCGCCGACATCCGCAACGCGGTCTTGGCTGTCCTTAGACAAGACACGCAAGCGTCGCCCTAAAAACAGCACGGGAAGCACAACGACTGGCACCAAAATCAGAGACAAGGCTGCCAGCTTGGCGTTGGTCACGAACATCATCACGATCCCACCCATCATCAAGATGAAGTTCCGGATGGCCATGGACATGCTGGAGCCCACGACCGTTTGTAAGAGTGTCGTGTCCGTGGTCAGTCGCGAGAGAATTTCACCCGTTCGCGTGACCTCAAAAAACCCTTGGTCAAAATGAATGATGCGACGGAAAACGGCATTTCTCATATCGGCAACAACCCGCTCGCCCAACCAGGTCATCAAGTAGAACCGCATGAAACTGCCTGCCGCGATGATCACACCGAGGATCATCAGAAACAAAAGTGCTTCTTCGAGTGCGCCTTCTGTTCCGATGCCAAACCCCTGGTCGATCAACCCGCTGAGACCACGACCAATGGCGAGCGTAGCCCCGGCCGTGACGAGCAACGCAGCACTCGCCCCGATTACCTGCGGCACATACGGCTTCAAGAATCGGAGCACATGGCCCAACACCTTGATATTGCTACTTTTTGCGCGATCTGCACCTGGGCCAGGCGTTGAATAACGGGCCATCTTTGTCTTTCAAAACCAAATGAAAACACCAATTATTGGTATCTTAGACGGTGCGCTGCCACGTCACAATTACCCTGTGGGGGTGTATTGATCTGACGCAGATTACGCGCTGGCCGCCAGCAAAGATGCGTTGCCGCCCGCTGCCGTCGTATCGATGCAGATGTGACGTTCCTTGATGCAGACAGACGCAACGTCCGCCGTTTGGATCAACGGGATTAACATGCCTTCTCGGTCAGCCAACGCGGTTCGGATAGCCCTTGCCTCGTCATTATCGGACCACAATACGGCAGCATCAAAGCCTTTCAGATCAGCGATCAGCGCAGGATCGAACGTACCATCAATGGCATGATCACCAGAAACGCCAGAGGCAATTCTTACAGCCTGACAATTCACCGATTCCGCAGCTGCGGCCTGCACATCAGCAGCCTCGGCACTGGGCCCGACGCACAAGACCACGCCCTTCCCGAATGTGGACAGCCTGTTGGACTCGCCTGTTGGCCCAGGAAGTTCTGCGGCGGCGAGTATTTTGTCCCGAGAGCCTGAATGTAAAGCATCTATGGCAGCTTGAACATCGGCTAATGAAGCGACTGGGCCTTCGGGTGCAGTCAATGAATCAGCGGATGGTCGTTTTGTGAACTGTTTCACGTAGTGTGGCCCACCTGCTTTCGGCCCGGTACCAGACATCCCCTCGCCACCGAATGGTTGTGATCCAACAACCGCGCCAATTTGGTTTCGATTGATATAGATATTACCGACATTCAAGTTCGATGTGACGTGCTCCACCCTATCATCAATCCGGGTGTGCAGCCCGAACGTCAGTCCGTAGCCGCTGGCATTGATATCTGCCAGGATCTGATCAATTTCATGCGCCTTGAATGTCGCAACATGCAGGACAGGGCCAAAGATTTCTTCGGCCATATCGCCAATGCCGGACACACGGATAACGCTCGGCGCAATAAAGGTGCCCTCCTTGGGTGCTTTAACGCGTTTCATCAATCGCCCTTCGTTCGCGGCTTGATCAACATAATCAGCGATTTTCTCCTTCGCCGTCGCGTCGATCACCGGCCCCACATCGGTAGCAATATCCCATGGATCACCAATCGCAAGTTCATCAATGGCGCCATAGAGCATTTTCAAAAACGGCTCTGCGATATCTTCTTGCAGATACAAAACCCGCAATGCTGAACACCTTTGTCCTGCCGACTGGAAAGACGACTGGACGATATCTCGCACCGCTTGTTCTGGCAGCGCGGTCGAATCCACGATCATCGCGTTAAGCCCACCGGTTTCTGCGATCAAAGGCGCATCAACGGCGGCATTCCTAGCCATGGCCCGGTTAATCCGTTGTGCCGTAGCTGTAGATCCGGTGAAGCTCATGCCATCAATTCGTGGGTCAGACGATAGGGCAGCACCCACTGTCACGCCATCGCCCGGCAATAATTGCAGTACGTTTTTTGGCACGCCGGCTTCGTGCATCAAGCGCACACCAATCGTCGCCATAATAGAGGTTTGTTCCGCAGGCTTGGCCAATACGCCATTACCCGCAGCCAGTGCCGCAGATATTTGCCCCGTGAAGATCGCGAGGGGGAAGTTCCAAGGCGAAATACATGCGAAAATTCCACGCGGTGCGACGCCATCAAGACGGTCAATTTCGGATGCGTAATACCGCAAAAAATCAACGGCTTCCCGAATCTCGGCGACAGCATCCAGCACGCTCTTGCCCGCCTCTCGGGTCAGGGCTGCAAAGATTTCACCAAAATTTTCTTCATACAAATCTGCTGCACGGTTCAAAATGCGTGCCCGTTCTTTTCCTGGGGTATCGGCCCAATTTGATGCCGCATCAATCGCAGCGACGACATCATCAGCCGTTGCTGACTGAACAGAGCCCACCACATCGTCTGGTTTAGCCGGATTGGTGATTGTAACTGGATCGCCAAACGTGCCATCGACGGCCATCAATGGCGCGACGTCCCATTTGTGATGTTGGAATGGCGTCCGGGCGGCTTCGATTTCGGCCAAGTCTTTGAGATCACGCAGATCCCAGCCTTTGGAATTTGGTCGTTCCGGTTGATAAATATCAGCCGGCTTTGAAATCGCCGGGTTGTTCTCGCCGCGTTCTGCATCCCATGTGACAAAGGGATCAACTGCGATTTCTTCAGGCGAGACTGTTTCATCAACGATTTGGTTCACGAACGAGGAGTTCGCACCATTCTCCAACAAACGTCGGACAAGATACGCCAACAAGTCTTCGTGGGCACCGACCGGCGCATAAATCCGACAGCGGGTATTCGCATTTTCCATGACAATTTTATGCATGGCCTCGCCCATGCCATGCAGGCGCTGGAACTCATAAGGCTGATCATCGGCCATATGATTGATAGCCGTCACCGTGTGGGCGTTGTGGGTCGCGAACTGCGGATAAACCCGATCTGTCATTCTCAACAGCTTTTTCGCACAACATATATACGAAACATCCGTTGCAGATTTACGTGTGAACACAGGGAAATCAGACACACCATCGATCTGTGCGCGTTTTACTTCGGTATCCCAATAGGCGCCCTTGACCAAGCGAACCATAATCTTGCGGTCATATTTTGCCGCCAGCGTATATAGCCAATCCAGCACACGCGCTGCGCGCTTACCATAGGCCTGCACGACAACACCAAACCCATCCCATCCATCCAATGCAGGGTCGGCGAAAACCTTTTCAATCACGTCCATCGAAATATCCAGGCGATCCGCCTCTTCTGCATCGATGTTCAGACCCATATTTGCGTTCTTAGCTTGGATCGCCAGAAGCTTCACCGTTTCAACAAGCTCGGTCAAAACGCGGTCTGCTTTTGGCAACTCATAACGGGGATGCAGCGCCGAAAGCTTGATCGAGATACCTGGGTTTTCACGAATATCCGATGATTTGCAATGGCCGCTCAGATTCTCAATGGCGTCTTTATAGGCATCGAAATACTCACTGGCGTCATCTGCGGTAAGCGCCGCTTCGCCCAGCATGTCGTATGAATATGTATAGCCTTTGCTCTCCCATTTCTGGCCTCGGCGCACGGCTTCATCAATCGTCTCGCCCAGCACAAACTGGTTGCCCATTTCTTTCATGGCGCGCGCCACCGCGCGACGAATGACGGGCTCGCCCAAGCGCTTCACCGCACCGTGCAAGGTACGAGCAATTGCATTGGTATCCGCATCATCTTCATCCAAGACCTTACCCGTGAGCATCAACGCCCACGTCGATGCATTGACCAACGAAGAACTGGAATGTCCCAGGTGTGTTCCCCATGCCGAAGGTGCGATCTTATCTTCGATCAAATCATCCATTGTTTCGGGGTCGGGCACGCGGAGCAATGCTTCCGCCAAGCACATCAATGCGACACCTTCATCCGTGGACAATCCATACTCGGCCAGAAAAATTTCCATTAGGCCCGGGTCTTCATCGGTTCGGATGGCGGAAACAAGCTTCGCCGCATCTGCAGCAATGCCATTTCGCACCTCGACCGACATCTCAGCTTCCTCAATCAGTCCGGCGATCAGCTCGCGTTCGTCAGCCCGGTGGACTTGCTGAATCAGGGCACGAATGTCGGTCAGGTTTTGCATCGGTTTTAACTCCATAATGTTGGGCGAAGCCTATCATTATGTGAAAAGCGGTTTTTACTTTTTATTGGTTTTATTTAAATGATTTTCCGGTTTTTCTGAGATATAACGATTAAAATGTCTGATAAACTTAATAATAGCGGTATACTTGATCAGTATGATCGGCAAATCATCGATATTTTGTCGCGAGAAGGTCGGCTGTCCATCACCCAACTCGCAAAACGTATCGGATTGTCCACCAGCCCGTGTCAGGTGCGGCTAAAACGGCTCCAGGATCAGGGATATATCCTTGGCTACCGGGCGGTCTTAGATCCACAAAAGCTGCAATTGGAGCATGTCGCGTTTACAGAAGTAAAACTGTCCGACACCACCGAGCGCGCGCTTTCGAAGTTTAACGAGGCTGTGCTTAAAATCCCCGAGATCGAACAATGCCATATGATCGCAGGCGCGTTCGACTACCTGCTCAAAGTGCGCACGACAGACATCCGTGCATATCGCCGCATTCTGGGCGAAACCATTTCCAACCTGCCCCATGTGGCCAACACGTCCACATATGTGTCAATGCAATCGGTAAAGGACGCAGGGCCTTAAAGGCAAACAAGATCCAAGGGATGGCGACTGAGACGTTCGACGCCATCCTCGGTGACCAAAACGGAATGCCCCCAGCACATCGCCAAACCCGTGTCTGAGTCCATCAAGATCATGTGCATGAAGAACACATTGCCCACATTCATCGGTAATGGGTTGCCTTCGTAAAACATCGGAAAATCGACCCAAATCGGATTATAAACGGCGCCCATGCCATAGCCACAGGCATTCAAGCGCGCGTGCTTTAAACCATGTTGATCAAATACTCGCGCATGCGCATCAAACACATCCCCCATGGGTGCGCCGGGCTTGATCGCAGATTCACATGCTTCGAGGGCTTCTGTCGCCGCGGCATGCATCTTGATTTGCGCGTTATTCGCAGGGCCTACGATCAATGTCCGCATCATGGCCGCGTGATAGCGACGCCAAGCCCCAGACCATTCCAGGGTCAGTTGATCGGACACATCCAATGTTCGCCGCCCCGACTGATAACGACATAACAGCGCAGCTTCGGCCGAGCCAATGATGAACTCGTTCCCGGCGTAATCGCCACCTTCGGCGAAAACGCTGCCTTGCATTGCTGCCAAAATGTCGCCTTCGAACGCGCCGGCATGCGTGGTCTCGATCGCTTCATCCAGCGCCAAATCTGATAGCTCGGCCGCTTTGCGTGTAAATTCAATCTCGGCCGGGCTCTTGATCCGCCGCAATACGGGGATCAAATCGGATGCCTCAACCAGCTCAGTTCCGTTATCCAGCGCCGCGCGGACCAGGTCCCAGTTGTATGCCGTCAGCCCCGGCGTTTTGGTCTCGACACCCAACTTCTTGCCGCTTAATCCCAGATCACCCAACAGACGTTCAAGGTTGGTCGCAGGGTTCACCCCTTCGACGTCCTTCCAGATGTGAATGTGATCGTCCGACAGTGTCGATGTTTGTTGCGCCTGTCGCAAATCAGGGGCACGGGTCAGCAAATGCACATCGCCCGATGAGCTCAAAACCATGCATTGGAACAGGGCAAAGCCAAACGTATCATACCCGGTCAGCCAATAGTGGCTTTCAGGGGCAAACATCAACACGCCATCCAGGCCCGCAGCCTGCACGCTGTTCTTCGCCGCATTGACCCGTGCCTCGTATTCTGATTTTTCAAAATGCAGCATTGTATCTCCCCATGATACCGTCACTAGAACACACGCAGTTTTAATGGCATCATGGACTGGAATTTATGGGCTGTATACCTTAGTGACAGCCCTGATAAACAAGGTAAATAAAATGGATTCAATGGCTCGCACCATCCCTGAAAGTACATCTTGGCAAGGCGATGTGCCGCTGGATCAAGGTCGCCATCATCGAGCCAAGATCGGCTATGTTCTGTTGGCCACGGAACAAACGATCCAAGATGACGCGATGGCATTGCGGCCCGATGGTGTCGGTGTTCATTTCGCCCGATTGTCCAATCCTGATCTAATCACGCACGAAACACTTTTGGCGCAGGCTGATAATCTTGCGCCCGCTGCGGCATCGTTGTTGCCCGACGGCAGCTTGGATGTCGTGTGTTATGGCTGCACATCCGGATCATTAGTCATCGGCGAGGAGCGCGTGCATGCCGAGCTTAATCGTGGTGCGCCAAATGCAAAGGCAACATCTTTGATCGCAGGGGTCATCCGTGCGCTCCGCACTGATGGTGCCAAAAAGATCGCCGTCGGCACGCCCTACATTAAGGAAATCAATGATGCCGAGGCCGCATATATGGAGGATGCAGGTTTTGATGACTTGTCGATGACAGGGCTGGAACTTGAGACCGACAGTCAAATGGTCCGCGTGCCACCCCAGTTCTTGTTTGATTTTGCGGTCAGTCTTGATCGACCGGACGCCGATGCGGTGTTCATCAGTTGCGGCGCGTTACGCACATCAGAGGTCGTCGAAGATATCGAGCAAAAAATTGGCAAACCAGTCATTGTCAGCAACCAAGCAATGATTTGGGATACGCTTCGACTTGCTGGCATCGCAGATAAAATCAACGGCTACGGCACCCTGTTCAGAGATCACTGATCGCCGTCACTTGGTCTCGAAAACCCATACTCCGTCCCATTTGTCGGGAGGTGGAATCTTGCGCAAATGATCGACGCGTTCTGCATAAACTTGGCTCGGCGCATCATTCGGGAAATCAGTCCTGACAGACTGAAAAGCCTTATTGGCATCGTCCCAATTTCGCGCACGATACGCGGCCAAACCACCTTCGAACTTGTCGCGCGCAGCCGCAGATATTTCATCATTTACTATCAGTTCAAAGACGCGCGTGGGTTGGGCTTTGCCTTTGACGCGGATAAGGTCGAGCTCGCGCGTCACGAACCCTGCCCCAGCTAATTCTCGGGTGCGCTCGGACAGCATGATGTGCGTCCCATAGGCTTTGTTCGCCCCTTCTAAGCGTGATCCCAAATTCACAGGGTCGCCCATCACAGTAAAGCTTCGCGATGCCGATGATCCAACGGTCCCAACAACGACTGGGCCCGTCGAAATGCCGATATGCAAATCGATGTCTAAGTCCTTTGCCTTATCACCAACAGCTGCAATCACGTCGGTCCGGAATGCTTCTAAATGATTTAACGCGGAAGAAGCGGCACGGCAGGCCAGTTCTGCATGTTCGTTTTGATTGGTAAACGGCGGCCCCCAATAGGCCATCACCGCATCGCCCATGAACTTATCGACGACGCCCTTATTCTTAGAGATGGCCTCGGTCATATGGCCAAAGAATTTGTTGATCATCGTGATCAAATCGTCCGGCGGGAGGGCTTCTGATATTGACGTGAAACCTTTTAGGTCAATGAACATAACGGTCATTTCACGTCGCTCTCCTCCTGGATTGGTGAACTCAGGATGCTCCAACAAATTGCTGACAATGCGCGGATCCATGTACTTTCCGAAGGTATCTTTTATGCGTTCTTTCATCCGTAGTTCATCGACCATATGATTGAACGACGTGGTTAGATGCCCAATTTCATCTTTTGTTTTGACCGGTACAACCGTTGTTAGGTCCCCCGCTTCGACGGCATCGGTGCCGGCGACCAGACGCCTGACATTATGAACAAGGGCGCGGGTCACAATCGTCGCGATCCCCAACCCCAGCAAAGCTGCCAATGCCGTCAGCATAGTATTGGATTTTAGCATTAGTCGTTCATGGGCCGCTGCTCTGATGACAGCGTTATCCGTCATTTGCTCAAGCTCGTCTCGCACAACGCTAAGGGCTTGTTCCAGACTCTGCTCGTGATTCAAGAAAGTCGGCAGAAAAGCATCGTACGTATCTTCATCTCCGACTAGGCGTGCATTGACCAAATCCGCGCCCAATCCTTGAAGCGCCTGGTACTCCTCTCGAATGGCATCAAACAATCTGACGACGCTTTGGATGTCTTCTTCTGTCGCAGCCATAATGCGCTGCTCAACCAGCAGAGTATCTTGTGCGATCTGGAACTCGTTCATGATCTCGGCGGAGAGATTTTTGTATTCCTCACGAAGCACCAATGTATCCTCGTGCGCCATTGGATCTCGAGCCAACACCAGCATGCGCTGCAGTAAGATATCTTGTTCCAGAATCTGGACATCAAGCTCAACAACATCATCGACGAGAGGAAGATGTCTGTTTGCCACCCGGTCCAACTCAGCCGAAATTTGTGCAGTCAGATAAATTGAATACCCAGCTACTACGGCCATCAAAATCAAGATGACGGACGCGATGCCGAAAATCTTATGGCCGATTTTTAAATGCATGACAGAACTCGCGCACCTCCCGTGTCCCACCGTTAAACTGGCGGGTTAAAGGACAGAATACTTCGAAGTCACACCATCAAACAACCGTGACTGTAAATTTATCTGACTATGCCGATACGATTTCGTGGCAGGATTTTCTGGAGCTGTCAGCGTCACATCCAGGTCCTCGTCGGTATGAGCCGCCGAGAAAAACCGTCGGGCATTTGGTAGCACATAGTCTCCGTTGCTTAGCATTGCCGCATCAAGGGGCGCCGATCGCCCATATCGCTGGCCAGCACGCCCATCTAATTTGCGGGCGATTAGCGAAGACAAAGTCATCGTGTGGCACCGTTGGTACAAGGTCAATGGATCGGAATTTCAGATCATCCATGGGCTCGCCGTCCAAGAGCGCGAGACCTAGGTCATTCGTACCAAGGATTGGGGACGCTATTACAGCGTTCATCGGCGGCGGCCAGTTCGGCTTTCACGAAATCGGCCAACCAGGTCTCGGCGTCTGCCAACGGCTTGGTGTCTTTTTCGTCCGTCAGACGATTGAACACTTCGACTTTACCGTCCTTCAGATCACGGCCAAACACGACGCGCAGCGGGAAGCCGATGATATCGCTGTCTTTCAGTTTTGATCCAACGCTGCCCTTACGGTCATCGATCATGCATTCGACGCCCTGTGCCTCTAATGCCTTGGCCATGTCCTGCGCCGCAGACGTCATTTCTGGATTGTCGGCTTTGACCGGGATCAAATGTACGTGGAATGGTGCGACGGCGACGGGCCACTTGATACCCGTTTCTTCGTCACAATTTTGATCAACGATGGATTGGAGCACACGTGTCGTACCAATCCCATAGCACCCCATCAGGAAATGTTTGAAGTCTTGGTTGGAATCGATCACGCCCGCGCTGAACGCTTCGGAATATTTCGTACCCAATTTGAACACATGACCGATTTCGATGCCCTTGCATTGCATCAGCGGATTGCCATCAGGCGCGATTTCACCGGGGCGTGCCATGCGCACATCAATCATTTCGGGCATCTCGAAATCACGGCCAGGGCGCGCGCGAACGGCATGGCGACCAGGTTCACAACACCCGGAAACAAGGCTGGTGATCCCATCCAACGTCAGATCGGCGATCATCTTCGCCCCCGACTTCATACCGATGGGACCGACATAACCGGGCGCGCTGCCGGTGACGTCCATCACGGTTTCAGCATCGGACGGCTGTGCTGCGATGGCACCAAAATGATTGCCCAACTTAACGGCGTTCACATCGCAATCACCCCGGATCAACACGACAATGGGTTCGACCTTGTCTTCAAAGATCAGATCAAACACCAGTGTCTTGAGCACTGCAGAAGGCGACACATCAACAAAATCAGCCACCTTGGCGATGGTTTCTGAATCTGGCGTGTCGATAATTTCCATGTCGCCATCGGGCGCAGGTTCAGCGGGTGGTGCTTCGCTGACGGCACGCTCCAGATTGGCGGCATAATTGTCGGTATATAATAGTGTGTCTTCACCGGCTTCACTGGTTGCCATGAATTCTTCAGAAGCCGATCCACCGATGGCTCCAGAATCCGCCTGCACAACAATGTATTCAAAGCCCATTTTTTTGAAGATGGCATGATAGGCGCTGCTCATTTTCTGATAGGAAACATCCAGCCCCTCTTCGTCGATATCGAAGCTGTAGGCATCCATCATGATAAATTCACGGCTGCGCAGCAGGCCAGAGCGCGGGCGTAACTCATCGCGGAATTTGTGATTTTGTTGGAACAAAATCAGCGGCAATTGTGCAGGACCGCGAACAAAATGCTTACCCAAGTCGGTGACGACCTCTTCGGCGGTCGGGCTCAATCCGAACATACGGCCTTTGCGGTCGTGTAGTTGGAACATCAGTTTTTCATGCTCGTATACAGCCCAACGGCCGGATTGCTGCCAAACCTCGGCGCTTTGCAACACGGGCAAGCGAACCTGCATACCGCCAAACCGGGTGATCTGGTCAGCAATCATGCGCGAGACTTTGTCTTCGACTCGGTACATCAATGTCGCAAAGGAATAGATCCCGGCCGCATGACGATGGATGTAGCCACCCCGCACCAACCATGCCTGCGCTAAATCGTCTGCGTCCGATGGCATTTCTCTTAAAACTTGGATTCCGACCTGGGAGGCTTTCATGTGCTTCAATTTCACTCGTCACTAGTGGGTTACGCAATTGCGCGGAATTTACGCGCTCGCGCAACAATTTCCAACACCCGACATAAATGGGGCGCATTTAAATGAAATCCATCGCTGCCGCCGCACCGTAGAGGAACCATGACTGAATCAATGACCTCGCACGAAATCGAAGAGTTCTTTCAACGGCTGGCCGCTGCCAACCCGCAGAAATCGTCTCCGCCACCCGCCAAAACGGATGCGGATCTGTTTCGTTCGTTGGTGGGGTGTTTGTTGTCGGCGCAAAGCAAAGACGATAACACACTCAAAGCCAAAACGCAGTTGTTTGAAATTGCCGACACGCCAGAGACCATCCTAGCACTCGATGATCAGACCATCGCGACGGCGATCCGCCCTTGCGGGTTGTATAACGTGAAAACCAAAAACCTGAAGAATTTGTGCCGCGCGATCATCGAAGAATGCCAAGGGCGCTTACCTACGGACCGTAAAGGACTAATGGCGCTACCAGGAATCGGGCGTAAGTGCGCTGACATCATGCTGCTGTTTTCATTCGGCAATCCCGTGATCCCCGTCGATACGCATGTTCACCGGGTTTGCAATCGAACGGGCCTCGCCCAAGGTAAAACCGAAGCCGCCACCGCCAAATCACTGGATGAGCGCGCACCTGCTTGGGCGAAAATGGATGGGCATTTATGGATTCTGGAATTTGGCAAAAAGACATGCGACGCGCGAGGCCCAAAATGCGAAACATGCGTGGTGAATGACATCTGTCATTTTACGGCGAAAAGGTTATCCACCGGATGATCCCCAACATTTTTGTTAAAAATCAACGGTTTCGTTGCCAGAAATTAACCATATTTTTGATATTTAGTACGTACTTTATGCCGAATTCACAAAATGTGGTATAACTTTGCGAATCGCCATCACATTTTTTGTGCAGTGCAACATAAACACTGAATTTTACTAAAAAGAGCGTACGTAAGTCACCTATTCAAAAGTATGTGTATGAACTTCTGCCTGGGAAAGACGCAGAGGAAGAGGGAAATGATAAAACGTAGGTTTCTAGCACTAAGCGTTTCAGCCGCCGTTGGCGCAGCTGCTATCGTTTCGTTTTCGGTCGGTGACCATGATGCGAGCGCAAGCGGCACCCAGTCGAGCGTGTATGCCGTTCCAGCGCGCGCTGTGAAATTCCCAACGAACGTAGTTGTGCATAAAAGCGCCGAGGAGACACAGAAAGAGATTCGCTGTCTGGCGCTCAATATTTATTGGGAAGCTCGCTCCGAGCCACTGGATGGTCAGGTCGCGGTTGCTGCCGTCACCCTGAACCGTGTCGAAGATCGCAGCTTCCCCGACGAGATTTGCAATGTCGTCCGCCAAGGCGGCGAAATCCGCCGTCATCGTTGCCAGTTTTCCTGGTGGTGTGACGGCAAAAAGGATGATCCGCTCGAAGCCGAAGCATGGCGTCGTGCCAATACCCTCGCTCGCTTAACATCAGCAGGCGTCATCGAAGACCCAACGGGTGGCGCGATGTGGTATCACGCCGATTACGTTGACCCCTATTGGGCTGATGCCAAAAAGCAGGTAACGAAGATAGGTCGGCATATTTTCTTCACACTACCGAAACGGGCACCGACACAGGTCAGCGCCAATCTTGAAAGCAACTGATCCCTTAATCTCGGGTCAGCTATTCTCCCGCTACCAATCGAAGCTGCAAATCTTCCTTTATCCTCCGCGAGGGGAAAACGGCCTGAACAGTGGTGCCCACGCCCTTTTCTGATATCACATTTAATGAACCACCATGACAGCGCATCAATTCCATTGCGACGGGCAACCCTAGGCCACTGCCCTCATGGCTTCGCGTCGCGGTTTGATCCGCTTGGCCGAATCTCTCCAATGCCCGATGTGCCTCAATTGATGTCATACCTATGCCATCATCTTTGACAAAAAATCCGGCGCGTCCGTCATCCACTGTGAGGCAGCCCAACGTCACCTGACTATTTTCGTATGAAAATTTAATGGCATTGGAAATAAGATTTACCAAGACTTGCCGAACGCGGCGCCTGTCCGCATGTACCGAAAGCTCGGAACTCGGGCCGTCCTCGGTCACAAGCGTAATTGCTTTCTGATCCGAGAGTGGTTTGATCAGTTTGGCCACTTCATCGATCTCATGCCTCAAAGAGAACGTCTCTTCTTTCAGGACAACCGCGCCAGCCTCGGCGGCGCTCAAATCTAATATGTCATTCACCAGCTTGAGGAGGTGCGAGCCAGAGTCATTAATCGCACCAAGCGTTTCTGCCTGTTTTTCATTGGCGAGGGGGCCATAAACTCCCATTTTTAATGTTTCAGAAAATCCGATAATTGCATTCAGGGGCGTCCTGAGTTCATGGCTCATGTTTGACAGGAAGTCTGACTTGGCGCGATTTGCATGTTCGGCAGCCTTCTTTTCCCTCATCAGTTCATCGCGCTGCCGTCCTAACTTAGAGAAAGCACGACGCATTTGTCGTTCCAAAGGCCAAAAGATTAAAATCGCCTCAATCACCAGCAGCAACAAGCCGGATAACACAGCCGCTCGTTCCAAGGTTCTCAACCAAGCGATCTCTGAAGCTGAGAACCTCTCGTACTCGGAGACTGCAGACTCTAAAAGGCTCGAAAGAACGTGCGGCCCAAAAGTCGTGACAAATATGACATCCGGATTGTTGGGCTCAATATCCTGAAATTCTAGCGCGTAAACTGCGTTAACACGTTCCAAGAATAATCCTACAGATCGGTCCAGCCCAACAGCAGGATCGTAATAAATAAGTTCAAGCATCTCAGTCTCAATGAGCGGAACACGTGCTTCTGGATTCCCATTCGACAGGTCGTCATGTGCCTTTGCCATTCGATCGATAGCTACGCCGATCTGTTGCTTTGCGATGATGAAATCATCCTCAAACGTGGTCGTGGCAAGCTCCTTGGCGAACAGTGCAATCCTGTTCGCAAGCCCGATTTGATTGGTGGCGACCATGATGACACGGCCATGGTTATGTTGCTTCACAATCGTATCGTTCATCAACCAACCCACGATCAACAGCAACACGCCCATGGCCCCAAGGCCAAGGAGATAGCGAAACCTTAGGCTTCTAATCTGCTTCATGGGTGAATTGTGCCTACCCGGGCACATCATCCCAACATGATTCAGATGAAATATTTCTTACAAAGCACGAGGTTGCTAAATCATTTTATATCAGTAACTTAATCTGACTTTATTGCGCCTCGATCTCTTCGCGCAGCATTTCTATCCGCAGCCATTCCTCTTCGGCATCAGAGAGCGCTATCGCTTTTTCTGTCAGTGCATCTGTGGCCGCCTGGAACGCGTCAGGGTCTTTGGTGAACAAATTCTGGTCCGCGAGCTTAGTCTCCAACGCAGCGATTTCGCCTTCTAGCTTCGCCATCGTGTCAGGCAAGGTTTCGAGCGCGTACTTATCTTTGTAGCTCATTTTGAGTTTGCTCGATGTCGATCCACCCGAAGCCTTGCCAGAAGGCTTCTTCTTTGGCACGTCGGCATTGGCTGACTTGGCATCTTCGACCATCCCAGCCCCCCGTTGCGCGACCATGTCACGATATCCGCCGGCGTATTCCTGCCAACAGCCATCACCTTCATAATTGATTACCGATGTCACGACGCGGTCCAAAAAGTCCCGATCATGGCTGACCAGGATGACGGTTCCCGCATAATCCGAGATCATCTCCTGAAGCAGGTCGAGGGTCTCAAGATCCAGGTCGTTGGTCGGTTCATCGAGTACGAGCAAGTTGCCGGGTCGCGTCATCGCTCGGGCCAGCATCAAGCGTCCTCGTTCACCGCCGGACAAACGTGATACCGGCGTTTTCGCCTGGCCCGGATCGAAAAGAAAATCTTTCATGTAACCGACAACATGCTTCTGCACACCACCGACGATAACACTATCACCGCTACCATCCGTCAGGGCATCCTGGAGTGTCAGGGTTTCCGATAGTTCAATCCGACCTTGATCTAAGCTCGCCATCTCGACCGATGTGCCTATTTTCACAGAACCTTCATCTGGCTCCATGATGCCGGTCAACATCCGGACCAGGGTTGTCTTACCTGCACCATTGGGCCCGATGATTCCAACACGATCACCGCGCACAATCCGGGTCGAAAATGGTGCCACCACGGCACGCCCATCAAATGACTTGGAAATGTTCTTTGCTTCGATGACCCGCTTGCCCGACGTTTCAGCCTCGTTAGCTGTGATCGTCACATCACCCGCGCGTTGGCGCTGGTCCTGACGTTTTTGACGCAAATCCATCAGCGCCCGCAACCGTCCCATGTTTCGTTTGCGGCGCGCCGTCACCCCTTTGTGAAGCCACGCCGTTTCCCTGACGATCTTGCGGTTTAACTTGTGGCGCTCGGTCGCGTCTTGCTCGATGATGTCATCTCGCCAATCATCGAAGTGCGCAAACCCCTTATCCATCCGCAGGGTTCGGCCCAAATCGATCCAGACCACGGCACTGGATAAGTTTTCTAAGAACCGGCGGTCATGAGAGATCAACACGTATGCACCGCGACGCGCCTTCAAGCGTTTTTCGAGCCATTCAATCGCGGGTAAGTCCAAGTGGTTGGTTGGCTCGTCGAGCAATAGAACATCTGGCTCTGACGCCAATTCCCTCACCAATGCGGCGCGTCGACGTTCACCACCCGACATAGAAGCGGGGTCTTCATCACCCACCAACCCAAGATCGCTCAACAGCGTTTGCGCGATATGTAACTCAGTTTGGGGAGATAATCCTGCTTCGACATAATCCAAGACCGTCTCGAAACCTGACAAATCGGGTTCTTGCGGCAGATAGGCAACCGTCGTACCCGGTTGGACAAAAACCTCGCCGCTATCAGGTTCAATCAATCCAGCAGCCATCTTCAAAAACGTGGATTTGCCGGAACCATTGCGCCCAACTAGGCATAGACGCTCTCCTGGTGCCACAGACATATCCGCACCCTCTAGGAGCGGGGTGCCGCCAAAGGTCAGATGGATATCAGAAAGTCTCAGGATGGGTGGTGCCATGGTGATTGTTTAAGGCCGCCGCGCCGTCCGTGCAATCATGGTTTCCCGATACCAAACATAGATTCCGCTGCCGACGATCAGCGCCAGTCAGTGTCCAAATACTGGGCACATCCTTGAAAATTACGAAGCTATAGATAATCGCGGCGACAACGTGGGCATAGGTGAATGGGGCCAAGGCCGACGCCTCTGCCGCATGAAATGCACGGACCAAACAATAGTGCCCAATCGCGCCCGCCACCCCCATACCGATCATCAGCGCCCACCCTATAGGTGACAGTGGCGCCCAAACCACCGGCATAATGAAGGTAAGAACAACCGCGCCCACAGCCGTAGTATAAAACGTGGTCACATCGGGACGGTCTTTGTCTCGGATCGTCCGCGTCATGATCATATATGTCGCCAGCAGAAATGCTGTGACCAGGGGCAGCAGCGCCCACCATCCAAAAATGCCGCTGCCCGGTCGCGCGACAATAAGCACACCGACAAAGGCACAGACGACCGCAGACCAACGCCTAGGGCCGACTTTTTCGCCCAAAAACAGGCCCGAAAAGGCCGTCACCAAGACGGGGGCCAAGAACTGAATCGACGCTGCATCGCCCAGCGGCATCCGTGTGATGGCAATATAAAATGACGTCGTCGCCGCAAACAGCGCCGAAGCACGAAAAAACTGCAGCCCCGGACGGTTCGCCTTCAGAAACCCCAACGACCGGCTTGCCCCCGCATAGGCAACAAAGGTTATGATGGCATGAAAAAAATACCGACCCCATAAAATCATCAATACGGGCGCGCTCAACCCCGCCAACAGCTTGGCTTGCGCATCCATTCCAGCCAGCACAAAACCTGCCACAATGACCAATAAGATCGGAAGCGTCATAGACACAGATACGGGCGACGTTGCATTCATCATGAGATTGAAATCCTAGAGCCTTGATTGTTTGATTTCCTATCACCCACTCCAATAAACAACACGCTTTAAACAGGCGCGGTCAGCAAGTAATTTGCATTCATATTCAATAATACGTATATGAGTTCAGCATGGAATCCGATACCTAGCCCGAACGATCTGACAAAGAGGTCATTAAACTTGGATTTCGCGGACGGTGTCCCCCGATGCGGAATCGGGCGTATTTACGCGAAGTTCCTAAAGGTCAACGATAAGTGCCGTAACTGTGGCTTGGTTTTATCCGAGCACGATGCCGGGGATGGTGCCGTTGTCCCTGCCCTGCTGATCCTGGGGTCCGTTATTGTTGGTTTGGCGCTTTGGGTGGAGTTCACGCACGAACCCGCTGTTTGGGTGCATGTTGTGCTTTGGGGACCGTTGAGCTTCGGCCTTACGGCTTGGTTATTGCCCAAGTTGAAGGGGATCGGCATCGCGCTTCAACATAAACACCGCTCCACCGAAGAGGAAACCAAGCCGGGCGGGTCGTAATCCCGGACCGTTCAGCTTGCCCCCTCACCTGTCCTCTCCCCCGCTATCGCATGGGAGAGGGACCCTGTATGTATATTGCTCGATCCTCTCCCTTTCCCACTTCCAGGGGGAGGTTAGGTGTGGGCGATTCAACAATCCAGCGTATGCGCCCGTTCCCAATCGGTCAGGTGCGACGCGTAGTCATTCCATTCTGCGGTCTTTAATTTGATAAACGCAGACACTGTCTCATCGCCCAACGCAGCGGCCAGGGCTTTATCTTTTTCCAACGCGCGCAGCGCATCCAAAAGATTGAGCGGCAATTTCTTGGCACCCCGAACTTTGTCCCCCTCGGCATACATGTCGATGTCGAGGCGTTTACCCGGATCAGATTTATTCGCAATCCCGTCCATCCCGGCGGCCATCACCGCAGCAGGCATCAGATAGGGATTGGCCGCGCCATCGGCCAAACGCAATTCAAACCGATCATCATCCGGAATACGGATCATGTGTGTGCGGTTGTTGCCACCATAAGTAATAGAGCTTGGCGACCATGTCGCACCCGATGTGGTGCGGGGCGCGTTGATCCGTTTGTAGCTGTTCACCGTTGGGTTGGTGATGGCGCACAACGCCTGGGCATGGTTCAGCATGCCGCCTAGAAAGTTGTACCCAAGGGCAGAAATCCCCAACTCGCCCTTTTTGTCGTGGAACACGTTTTTCTTGCCCGATTTGTCCCAGACACTGATGTGCATATGGCAGCCATTGCCGGTCAGATGCGAAAACGGCTTGGGCATGAATGTTGCCCGCAGGCCGTGATTTTCAGCAATGGATTTAACCATGTATTTAAAGAACGATTGTTTGTCGGCCGTTTGCAGGGCGTGATCATAATCCCAGTTCATTTCAAACTGACCATTGGCATCTTCGTGATCATTTTGATATGGCCCCCACCCCAATGACAGCATCGCATCGCAGATTTCTTTGATGACGTCATATCGGCGCATCAGGGCAGAAATGTCGTAGCAGGGCTTTTCCTGAGTATCGGCATCATCCGAAATTTCAGCACCATCGGGCGAGATCAGAAAATACTCGCACTCCACACCGTGCTTCATATACAGGCCTTCGGCCTCGGCCGCTTTCAGCACACGTTTGAGCGTATTGCGCGGCGCATGTGCGACTTCTTGACCGTCCATGTAAAGATCGGCCGCCAGCCAAGCGACTTCGGGCTTCCACGGCAGTTGGATCAAGCTGTCGGGATCAGGCACCGCGAACATATCGCTGTCGGCAGGTGTCATATCCAACCAAGCCGCAAAGCCCGCAAATCCAGCACCATCCTTTTGCATGCCAGCAATGGCCGATGCTGGGACCAGTTTGGCGCGCATCACCCCGAACAGGTCAACGAACGAAACCTGAAAATACTTGATGCCTTTTTTCTTGGCGATTTCTGCCAGATTTTTCTGTGCCATGTTCCACTTCCTGCTATCTCGTCACTCCCGCGAAGGCGGGAGTCTCAATTGATCAAGATCCCCGCCTTCACGGGGATGACACCCACTAAGCTAATTCAGTACCCACCATTCCCAGGAATCCAATCGGTGCCTGCAAGGGGCACACGCGCCATCGCGGCGGCCTCTACCGTTAACGCAACCAAGTCCTCAGGTTCTAAATTCCTTACATCCGACTTGCCACACGCGCGGGCAATGGTCTGACATTCCAACGTCATCACATTCAAGAAATTGGCCAACCTTCGGCCTGCGGCCACCGGGTCCAGCCGTGATGACAACTCAGGGTCTTGCGTCGTAATCCCCGCCGGGTCATTACCTTCGTGCCAATCGTCATAGGCCCCCGCCGTGGTGCCCAGCTTTGCGTATTCTTCCTCAAACATCGGATCATTGTCGCCAAGTGCTATCAGTGCCGCCGTGCCGATGGAAACCGCATCCGCACCCAACGCTAAACATTTGGCCACATCCGCACCATGGCGAATACCGCCCGATACAATCAATTGCACCTTGCGGTGCATGCCCAATTCTTCGAGCGCCCGGACCGCCGGGCGGATGGCCGCCAATGTCGGGATGCCGACGTGTTCGATGAACACATCCTGGGTCGCCGCCGTACCCCCTTGCATCCCATCCAATACGACCACATCGGCACCAGATTTCACTGCCAACGCGGTATCGTAATAAGGCCGCGACGCGCCGACTTTTACAAAAATCGGTTTTTCATGGTCGGTGATTTCGCGGAGCTCTTGGATTTTGATTTCCAGATCATCCGGCCCCGTCCAGTCCGGGTGGCGACAAGCGGATCGCTGATCGATCCCCTTGGGCAGGGTCCGCATTTCGGCCACGCGGTCATTGATTTTTTGACCGAGCAACATGCCGCCACCGCCTGGTTTTGCGCCCTGCCCAATAACCACTTCTATAGCGTCGGCCTTGCGTAGATCATCCGGGTTCATGCCGTAGCGGCTGGGCAGATATTGATACACAAGTTGTTCAGAATGGCCGCGTTCCTCGACTGTCATGCCGCCATCACCCGTGGTTGTCGACGTACCAGCGATGTTCGCACCCCGTCCCAGTGCTTCTTTAGCCTGGCCGGACAATGATCCAAAGCTCATGCCAGCAATGGTAATCGGGATTTTCAGCTGGATCGGTTTCGATGCGAACCGGTCACCCAACGTCACAGCGGTGTTGCATGCTTCCCGATAGCCTTCGAGCGGATACCGTGAGACCGATGCACCCAAGAACAACAGATCGTCAAAGTGCGGCACCGCGCGTTTCGCGCCGCCGCCACGAATGTCATAAATCCCCGTCGCGGCCGCACGCCTGATTTCAGCCATCGTGTGCGGATCAAACGTCGATGAGAATTTTGGCAGAGTCCGAGGCGGTTTTAGAGTCATTTTTCACACCTAATCGCCATCCCCGCGTAGGCGGGGATCCAAAAACTCAAATACATGCATGAAATTCCCGCTTTCGCGGGAATGACGGGGAAAAGATTAAGACGCATTCAATACGCTCCCGCATTGTCGATCTTGAAGTTATAAAGCTCGCGCGCCGATCCATAACGTTTGAACTCGGACACATCGATGTCCATGTCTGCGCGCTTCAGTAATGCACTCAGCGCCGCCTTGTGCTGATCCGTCATGTCTTTTTCAATGCAATCGGTACCCAAACTAGCGACCGACCCCCGAACATAAAGCTTGGCTTCGTAGATGGAATCACCGAGCGCATCGCCCGCATCACCGGCAACCACCAGCGATCCGGCTTGCGCCATGAATGCCGACATATGCCCGACGGAACCGCCGACAACGATATCAGCACCTTTCAGCGAAATGCCGCAGCGTGCGGAAGCATCTCCCTCGATGACCAAGAGGCCGCCATGGGCTGTTGCGCCTGCTGATTGGCTGACATCACCCTTCACACGGACCATGCCAGACATCATATTTTCGGCGCATCCGGTGCCCGCATTTCCGGTCACCGTGACCATCGCGTGCTGGTTCATCCCGGCGCAATAATATCCCACGTGGCCATGAATGGTCGCTGAAATCGGTTTTGTTAAGCCACATGCCAGCGCGTGAACACCTTGCGGATTTAGAATATCAAAATCGCCACTGTCCGCATCTTTGAGTGCACGATTAACCTCGCGCAACGTCATGCTATCCAGATCAAGCGTTGAATTTCTTACCATCACATCGCTCATGCGGCATGGCTCCAACTGTAAATCTTTGCAGGACTTGGTTCCCATATCTCGGCATGACCAGCATCTGGTAACGTCGCGATGGCGCGGAATTCCGATGACATAGCGACCCAATCATCTGTTTCTGCGATCACAGCGGGTTTGCACGCAATCGGATCACGCAACACGGCAAACCCATCAGCGGTGCCGATAGCGAACGTATAAAAACCATCCAAATCTTTGAGGGCATGGGTCAACGCACTGTCCACGTTGTCGCCTTCACGCATCCGCCACGCCAGATAACCAGCCGCCACTTCGGAATCATTTTCGGTTTGGAAACTCTCACCATGGCGACGCAATTCCGTCCGCAGTCGATTGTGGTTAGAGAGCGACCCATTGTGTACCAAGCAGGTATCTGCGCCCGTCGAAAACGGGTGTGAGCCAGCCGTGGTGACAGCGCTTTCGGTAGCCATGCGGGTGTGGGCAATCGCATGTGTGCCAGCGCGGCCCGCCAGATCAAACCGTTCGGCCACGTCGTCTGGATCACCGACACCCTTGAAGACTTCTATCGAGCGCCCTTGCGATAACACCGTGACGTCTGGCGCGTTCTCAATGATCCAGCGTCGGGCTTTGATGCCGTCACCAGAAATATGAAAAACCGCATGATCCCATACCGGATTCTGATCGACATCTAATCCCGTAGCTTTGGTCAACCGGGTTGCCAGATCAACCCAATCGGTTTCGCCCGTCTTTGAAAGCAGCACCATCTTGTCTGTGGTCTCGGTCTTGCCATAAAAGGCGAACCCGGCACTATCCGGGCCACGTTCACGCATTTCGTGCAGCATCAACGCAGACAGCCGACCCAACTCGCCCGCGTATTTATTTGTTTTCATGTAAAGGCCGACAATGCCGCACATATCTCTCTGCCTTCAAAAATTGACTGAAGTGAACGTAATCATTCACTCATTCATTGACAAGAATAAATGTTTCCTATGATGAAATTTTTATGATTCGGAAGCCGCAATGATCGACAGGTACTGGCAGGGCACGGTTTTAATATCCAAGGGACCGTGCGGCGCTTCGGCGTCAAAGAACAACGTGTCCCCTGGTTCTAACAGGTAATCTTTCTCGCCGTGGCGATACACAAGCTCCCCTTCGAGCATATAAATGAATTCGACTCCTGCATGCTGAAAAATCGGATACGTATCAGAATCCTTGGTCAGGGTGATCAGATACGGCTCCATCTTGACCCGGTTGCGCAACGGCGCGCCCAACAACTGATAGATATGGCCGGATCGCGTGCCGCGGCGTTCGATCACCATGCCATCCCCGGCTTTGACGTGGCTTGCCTCGCGGGTTTCATCAAACTTCTGGAAAAAGCTTGCGAGAGGTATATTCAGGGCCGTCGCCAATGATTGCAGAGTAGCCAACGATGGCGACGTTTGACCGTTTTCAATCTTCGATAACATGCCAGCGGAGAGCTTTGTGGCCTTGGATAAATCGGACATGGTCATGCCCAACGTGGTCCTCAGGGCCTTTACCTGAGCCCCGATCCACACTTCTAGTGTTTTATCTGATTGCGCCTCTGCCATACCCGAGAAATACGCGGAAATTTTGTTTAATAACAGGAAATTTTTCTAAAAGGGTAGAACTTCGCCATTCCAAGCGACCAATTTCCCTGTGTCGGCAGACGTTGCCTGATCAACAACCTGAAGCATCCGGTTCGCTGAGTACTCAGGCGTAAATAACCGCCCATCGGGTACACCCGCCTGAAACGGTGCTGATAAATGCGTATCAACAGTCCCGGGATGCAGCGCCAAACAAACGGTGTCTGCATGCTTGCGGGCAACCTCTATCGATAGGGTCTTGGTGAACTGGTTTAGGGCGGCTTTGGATGCCCTGTATGCATACCAGCCGCCCAGGCCATTGTCGGTGATCGAGCCGACCTTTGCAGAGATGCTGGCGAACACGGATTTGCCCTGACGTGGGAACAACGGCGCGAAATGTTTTGCCACCAGCATGGGACCTGTCGCGTTGATCGCAAACACCTGTGACACCCAATCCGCTGATAACGTGCGGTAAGTTTTCTCTGGCTGGTCCGCGCTTTGGTGCAAGATACCTGTCGCTACAAACACCAAATCAATATTTCCGATTTCCGCTTTTGCATAGGCGGCAGCATCTGCAATCGTGCGCTCATCCATCAAATCGATCGCCAATGATTTGATTTTGGGTCCCTCTGCAATGGGCTTACGAGACAGCGCCAAAACATTCGCGACATGTGGGCAATGATCAAGCAACTCAACGACAGCGGCACCTATGCCGCCTGATGCGCCGACAACAATGGCGTTCACGGGCCTGTTGAAGGATTCAAGCAGTTCACTGGCCGGACAAATATCTTTTGAAATCGCGATGCTCATGTTTTTCTTACGCATTGGGGTGAGGATTGGTTCAAATAACTCAGGTTGTGGACTTGGCGAGCGGGCCTTCGCAACCCAAATAAAGAATAGGCAAAACCAAAGCGAAAGTCAGCGAATGTCGGCTACGTTCCCCTTACCAGAAGAAAACGTGTGGGACTATCCACGTCCACCCCGGCTGGAACCTGTGCGCCAGGTGCTGCGCGTCATCTTTAACAGTGTCGAGATCGCAAACACATCGGCAGCACATCGCATCCTGGAAACATCGCACCCTCCCACATATTACATCCCCAAAAAGGATGTTCGAATGGAGCTGATCGCCGAGGCAAAGGGCGGTGGATCGTTTTGCGAATTCAAGGGCCGCGCCCGATATTGGTCCATCAACGTGGATGGCAAAACATCTGAAAAAGCCGCTTGGTCTTATCCCAACCCGTCGCAGGCGTTCGTTGATATCGCCGATGACCTCAGCTTTTATGCTTCCAAAGTCGACGAATGCTTTGTCGGCGACGTGCAAGTGATGGCTCAAGAAGGTGATTTTTACGGCGGCTGGATCACGCCAAACTTAAAGGGCCCGTTCAAAGGCGGACCCGGCACAACGGGCTGGTAAACTCATGGAACCTATTCTGAATTCAACGGGCTTTATCGCATCTGCGCTGGCCGTCGGCGGCATGGTGTTTTTCACGGCCGTGGTCGCACCTGCGGCATTTACAAAGCTCGACGAAGAACACGCCGGAACGTTTATTCGTGGCATTTTCCCTTGGTACTATTTGTATGTGATGATCACCGCAGGGCTAGGCGCGCTGACCATGCTGACCGTTGTGCCCTGGGCCGCTGGGGGATTAGCCGTTGCCGCCATCGGTGCGTTTATTTCCCGCCAGGGCTTGATGCCACGCATCAACGGTGCGCGTGATCAGGCCAAGGCGGGCGATGCCGATGCCCAGGAACGCTTTGATAAGCTGCATAAAATCAGCGTTCAGATAAATGGTTTTGGTCTGGCCGGTGCCGTTTCGGCCATCGTTTTGATTGCCATCAATAATTAGACGAGAACTGAACGAGGAGACACCATGCGCCCACTTCCCTATCGCGTCGAAACAGCAACTGGCGACATCCTGGATATCACCTTCCCATTACACACCGAGACAGAGTCCCCCATGCGTGTGGACCAATTGTTGAGCGCGGTTTTGAATGCGATTGATCAAGACATCAAGCTGTGTGGAGAGACAGCCAACGGCGATGTGATGCAGGCCTTGGCCATGGCCCTCGCAGTGCGGGCACGCATGATCCATGCCCCCGAAGACGTCACAGCAAAACTCGCACATCAACTGCTGCAAGCGGCAACCACGGCGGCGTCATCTGCGGAAAGAAGCAGCCCTGAAACCGGCAATGCCTAAGATTCTTAGCTAGCCTATTTTGGTGAGCAAGCCGCCATCAACGGGTAGCAATACGCCTGTGACATAGCGCGCCTCGTCAGAGGCCAAGAACAACGCCGCATTTGCCACGTCCCACGCATCGCCCATCTGATTGCCCAGCGGCACTTGTGCGTTGCGCCCGGCACGGACTTCTTCCCGGTCAACGCCTTGTTCGCGGGCGCGGCGTTCAATCGCCATCGGGGTATCCATTAAACCAGGCAAAATGGCGTTCGCGCGAATGCCGTAAGCCGCATTTTCGAACGCCAAGTGTTCGGTAAATGTGTTCACCGCACCCTTTGACGTTTTATATGTCACTGTCTGGCGTGCCGCTTTTGATGACGTCGAGGACACGTTGATGATCACACCAGACCCCTGCTCGCGCATAATGGGCAGCACATGTTTGGACATCATAAACATGGATTTAAGGTTGAGCGTCATCAACTCATCCCACATATCCGCGTCCATTTCTGCCGTGCCGCGGTCCCCTTGGGAGCGTCCGACGTTATTATGCAAAATATCGATACGCCCCAGCTTGGCATGAACGGCTGCGACACATTCTTCGCACGCGGCCTCCTCGGTGACATCCACAGCCATCGCTTCGGCCAGGCCACCGGATTTGACGATCTCGTCCACAGTGCCTTGGGCGCGATCCATCTCGCGATCGACACAAACCACATGGCAACCTTCTTGGGCGAAGCGCACGGCAACGGCACGACCATTGCCCAATGTCTCGCCGGGTTGCTGCCCAGCACCAATCACAATCGCGGTTTTGTTGGCAAGGCGCATATCGGTCAGCCTTTGCTCGCCATTTCGATGTATTTCGCGCGGAGCTTTTCAGCAACCGGGCCAGGCACACCGTTGCCCAGCACATGCCCGTCAATCTTGACGACTGGCATCACAAATGCGGATGCACTGGTGGAGAATGCTTCGCGTGCCTCATAGGCTTCTTCTGGGGTAAAGGCGCGTTCTTCGACTTCCAAATTTTCCTCTGCGGCCAAGGCCATCACGGCTTTGCGCGTAATCCCATGCAGGATTTCGGTGCCTAAGTGGCGGGTGACGATCTTACCTTCGTGGGTGACAATGAACGCATTGTTGGAACTGCCCTCGTTGACGACGCCATCTTCAACAAACCATGCATCGCCTGCGCCAGCCTCGACGGACGCTTGCTTGGCCATCGATGCAGGCAACAAGCCAACGGTTTTGATATCACGTCGCTTCCACCGAATATCCGGCACTGTGATGACTGAAATGCCCTTGTCTGCAGCGGGGTTCACGGTGATATCCTTCGCCTGCGTGAACATCACCAGCGATGGCGTTGGATTCGTTGGGAATGCGAAATCACGATCCGCGGCACCCCGTGTGACCTGCATGTAAATCACACCTTCATCGAGATTGTTTTCTTCGATCATTTTCATCTGAATGGCTTCAATCTCCTCGTTGGAGCACGGTGCCGGCATATTCAGCTCGCCTAGCGAGCGTTGCAGGCGAATTAAATGGGCCTCGTTGTCGACCAACTTGCGATTGATGATAGCGGACACCTCGTACACGCCATCGGCAAACAGGAACCCGCGATCAAACACCGAAATCTTGGCGTCTTCTTCGGGGACAAATTCTCCATTCACATAAACGATGCGGCTCATCTCGGGCTCCTTGAGGAATCAAAAAAAAAATTCAAAAATTGAAGATCGCTATAAAACGGGATGCACGCCGACCAATCAACGGCTTTATCGTTATCAAACATCATAATTTGATACGGCCAATTATTAGAGACACGAAATACAATCGTCACCCCCGCGAAGGCGGGGGTCTTGAGATGGGGAGAATCACACATAATTCGGCACAGAGATTCCCGCCTACGCGGTAATGAAGAATAGATGTGATCTCAAAATACTCCCGCCACTAGACCAGCCGCCATCAGCAAACCAAGCTCGCGCGCGTTATCGATAAAGCCATCTTGCCAATCGCCCTTACAAAGTAGCGGTTCACGAATGGCATTCCAGCGAAGGCCGGTGATCACCGTTTCCACCCCACGAATGGTGCCGGTGCCATCCAATCCAGCACGGACATAAAGCGCATAGGGCAGACCCTGCTTTTCTTCAAGTACGCCGTAGTACGTACGGTCAAAAAAGTCCTTCAACGCGCCCGACATATATCCGAGATTTTCGGTGGTCCCCAAGATGATACCGTCAGCCGCCAGCACATCAGCAGGGCCTGCTTCAAACGGATTCCGGACAGTGACAGAAACATCCGTCACATCATCAGAATTGGCGCCAGCAACAACAGCATCTCGCAATTGCTGGGTGTTTGGGGATGGGACATGGCCAACAATGAGAAGGTTTTTGTCCGCCATCTAAAGACGCCTATTGCAGGATGGTCAGTGCCAGCGCACCCACAACGAATACCAAGCCAATGATCAACCAAGTGCTCCGGGATGTTTTGCCACCCTCGCCCACGGTTCGGGTCGCGTCAGCAACTGGTTTTGCCTCGGATTTTAAGGGTGCAGCCTCAACCTCTGCTGTCCCATCGGCATCAGTTAGCTCTGGTGTTTCCTCGTCAGCAGGATTGGTGATGGCGGCTTCGAAGTTATCGAAAAATTCACCTGCTAATTTCTTGGTAGTCCCTTCAAGCAAGCGCCCGCCGATTTGGGCCAACTTGCCGCCAACATCCGCATCGACGTCGTATTTTAAGATTGTGTCGTCACCATCCTCGACCAAGGTCACAGTCGCGCCGCCCTTGGCAAAGCCCGCCGCACCGCCCTTGCCCTCGCCAGAAATTCGATAGCTCTCGGGCGGGTTGAGATCGCTGAGTTCGACGGCGCCCTTAAACTTGGCTTTCACAGGGCCTACTTTGGCGCGAACAACGGCCTCAAAACCAGTATCGGATGTTTTTTCCAATGAATCGCAGCCGGGGATCGATGCCTTCAATACATCAACATCATTCAATCCTGCCCAAACAACTTCGCGGGGGGCGGCAATTTTTTTCTCGTCGCTGAGTTTCATAACAACCTTTCACAGGACAGGGTCTTGCAATATCTGTAGATGATTACAAAATTATACTTAGTAAGAATGGGTGTCTTTCGCCAACTTTTAAACAGGCGCAGACCAGTCAGTCAAATCAGAGTGAGATCAATGGTGGCCAAATCTGGCCAACACTGCAACATCAAGCTTTTGGGGGTTTTATGCCTACGATCACGGTGAGCGTGAACGGAAAAGAAATCAGTTCGGACGTCGAAACACGCACGCTCCTCAGTACTTTTATTCGCGATGGCTTGGGCCTGACCGGCACGCATGTGGGCTGTGATACGACCCAGTGCGGCGCCTGCGTTGTCTCGGTAAATGGAGAAACGCTGAAAAGTTGTTCAACTTTCGCATGGCAAGTCGATGGCGCAAAAATTGAGACCATCGAGGGTTTGGCCGACGGCGACACCCTGCACCCGATGCAGGCCGCATTCAAAGAACATCATGGGCTGCAATGCGGTTTCTGCACACCCGGTATGGTGATGACCGCCGTCGATATGGTGAAGAAAAACCCCGATATGACCGAGGCAGACATTCGCCATGGTCTTGAGGGCAACATCTGCCGTTGCACAGGCTATCAGCACATCATTGAGGCCATTCAAACCGGCGCCAAAGCGATGAAGGGTTAACGGATATGTATGAATTCGATATCAAAACACCTGACACCGTCGCAGCGACAACAGACGCGTTCTCTGCCTCTGGTGACGGACAGTTCCTTGCAGGCGGTCAGACGTTGATCCCCGTCTTAAAACAACGCCTGGCGATGCCAGAGGATCTGATTGCACTGGACAATGTTTCTGAACTCAGCGGTATTACTGTTGCCGATGGTGTTGTTTCGATCAAAGCCATGACGCGGCATGCAGCGGTGACGGCAAGCGAAGAGGTACAAAAAGCGATCCCAGCGCTCGCCCATCTCGCAAGCGGTATCGGTGACCGGCACGTCAGGAATCGTGGGACCATCGGCGGCTCTGTCGCCAACAACGACCCTGCGGCCGATTATCCTGCTGCGGTCTTGGGTCTGGGCGCGACCATCGTAACCACGGCGCGCGAAATCGCGGCTGATGATTTCTTTACCGGCATGTTTGATACAGCCCTTGATGAAGGTGAATTGATCACCGAGATCAAATTCCCGATTCCAGAGGCTGCCGGGTATTTGAAGTTCCCGAACCCCGCGACCCGCTACGCATTGGTCGGCGTGATGGTGTCAAAATCAACGGCTGGTGTGCGTGTCGCCGTCACCGGGGCGGGACCATGTGTGTTCCGCGTCCCGGAAATAGAAGACGCACTCGCAAGCGCGTTCGCACCTGAAAGCATTGCCGATGGTGTTGTTCCAGCGGACAATTTGAACAGCGATATCCACGCAAGCCGCGAATACCGCGCGAACTTGATCAGTGTCATCGCACGCCGCGCGGTCAGCGCTGCCAACGGTAAGGCGTAGGGGAAAATACAATGGATACAGCACCAGCAAACAACGCCATCGGCCAAAGTTTTCGACGCCAAGAGGACTTTCGCTTTCTGACCGGGCAAGGTCGATACATTGATGACATTAATCTGGACGGCCAAGCGTATGCCGTCGTACTTCGCTCTCCCGAAGCACACGCCGACATTAACGGGATCGACACCGAAGACGCGATGGCCATCGATGGCATCTTGGCGATCATCACGGGCGAAGATTGGAAGGCCGAAGGATATGGCACCATTCCAACAAAATCCGGCGTCCGTAAATTTATTGATGGATCTGATTTAAAAGAACCGCCGCACCATCCAATTGCCATTGATCGTGTGCGTTATGTCGGACAGCCGGTCGCACTGATCGTCGGTGAAACCCGCGAAGCCTGCATCGAAGCGCTGGAATTGGTCGAGGTTGATTATAACAGCCTGCCATCCGTGACCGATCAAGTAGAGGCGATCAAAGAAGGCGCACCGCAGATTTGGGACATTGCGCCGAATAACATCTGTCTTGATTTTGAATTGGGCGATGAAGAAGCACAAAAAGCAGCGTTTGAAAAAGCCGACCGGGTCATCACATTGGAATTGGTCAACAACCGCGTGACGGCGGTTCCGATTGAACCGCGCGGCGCACTCGCCGACTTTGATCCAACTACTGGCAAGTACACGCTTTGGAATTCATCCCAGAACATTCATGCCAACCGTGACACCATCGCCGATGTTGTTTTGAAGATCGGCAAAGAAAACTTGCACCACATCGCCCCCGACGTGGGTGGTGGCTTTGGTGCTAAGAACGGCGTGTACCAAGAACCGATTTTGATCTTGCACGCAGCGAAGGTGCTGCAACGCCCGATCAAATGGGTGAATGATCGTTCCGAAAGCTTCATTTCGGATACCCATGGTCGCGACCAAGTCACAACCGTGCAACTGGCCTTGGACAATGACGGCACATTCCGCGCCCTTCGCACAGAAACTGTCGGTAATATTGGCGCGTTCTGTGCCACGGTCGGACCGTTTACGCCGACGGGTGGTTCAAGCCGAACACAAGGCGGGCCATATCGGTTCGACGCCATGTATTACACAGCAATCGCACCGTTCACGAATACCACGCCACTTGACCCGTACCGTGGCGCGGGACGGCCAGAGGGTTCCTATCAGATGGACCGGATCATTGATTATGCTGCGGCAGAAATGGGCATGGACCCCATTGAACTGCGTCGTAAAAATTTGATCCCGCCCGAAGATTTGCCGATGAAATCGCCGATGGGTCTGGATATTGACTGCGGTGACTTCCCCGAAGTGTATAAGCAAACCATTCGGCTGTCTGACCGCGAAGGCTTTGCAGCCCGCAAAGCGGCCAGCGAATCCAGCGGCATGAAACGTGGTTTTGGCATCAGCATGTATTTGGAATGCACAGGTGGCGGTCCCAAAGAAGAGGCCAAAGTCACTTTCCGCGAAGAGGGCAAAGCCGAACTTTCCGTTGGTAGCTCATCAACAGGAATGGGCCATGAAACCGCTTTCCCGCAGTTGCTGGCAGGTCACCTAGGCCTCGATATTGACGATGTCGTATTCCGTCAGGCTGACACCGACGCCACATCGATTGGTGGCGGTCATGGTGGATCGCGTGGGATGGAGGTCGGCGGCAGCGCTGTTCTTCAAACATCGCGTGAAATCGTTGAGGTCGCCAAGAAAATCGCCGCACACAAATTCGAAGTGGGAACGGATCAGGTGCAGTTCGATGAAGGTCATTTTCATGTGCCCGGGACCAACCATACTATGAGCATGCGCGAAGCGATTGATGCGCAAAACGATCCCGATCAACTACCCGATGATCTAAGCCCCGGTTGCCTGAATATCTCTAGTGTTTTTGAGCGGGCCATCATTTCGATCCCCAATGGCGGCCATGCAGCCGAGGTTGAGGTTGACCCGGAAACAGGCAGCATCAAAGTTGATGGATATTGGGTGGTTGATGATTTCGGCACCATCATCAACCCATTGCTGGCTAATGG
The DNA here is from genome assembly GCA_965659695.1 of Rhodospirillales bacterium. Classification (GTDB taxonomy): domain Bacteria; phylum Pseudomonadota; class Alphaproteobacteria; order Rhodospirillales; family Casp-alpha2; genus UBA4479. The sequence continues at coordinate 24,684 of CBFHXC010000010.1, read as the reverse complement.
TCAGGTGATGGGTGGTGTGGCCCAGGGCATTGGCCAAGCATTGATGGAAAACGTTGTCTATGACGAAAACGGACAGTTGCTTTCGGGTTCCTTGATGGACTATGCGCTGCCTCGCGCCGACGATATCCCGAACATGGCGATTGAGTATTACGAGGATGCCCCCACGCAGAAAAATCTGCTCGGCGTCAAAGGTGCCGGAGAAGCGGGTTGCGTTGGTGCGCCGCCAGCGATCGTGAATGCTGTCTGTGATGCGCTGAAAGAATTCGGCGTCCATCATATCGATATGCCGTTGACACCTGAAACCGTATGGCGTGCGATACAATCTGCTAAGGCATAATTGACGTGGTAAAATTGACGGGGACGTCGTCCACACAATGAACGGCACTTTCTCTGAGTACGTGGTCCCTGATCTGCAAAAATGGCGATCAGACGGAAAACGCGCGGCGCTACTGACTCTGTTCAACGTTGAGCCCACCGGTCCGCGTCCGACAGGCAGTCAGATGGCCGTGTCTGATGCGGGCGACTTTACGGGTTTCTTGTCCGGCGGTTGTGTCGAGGGCGCACTGGTGGAAGAAACCCGTGTAGCCATGGATGCCGGCGAAAATCGATCCATCCGGTATGGGGTGAATTCTCCCTACTTCGATATTGAATTGCCGTGTGGCAGCGCCATCGACGTTTTCATCGATGTGAATATTTCAGATGCCATTGTTAATGAGATATCTGACGCCATGGGGAACCGTACTCCCCTCTCGCTGTACACCAATATGCAAACGGGCGAGAGCACCGTTGCGCCATTCACATCCAAAGATGATCGCCTACAACTACTTTGGGATGGTGATGAATTTGATCGGTTGTATCGTCCGCCCTTGCGGCTGGTGATCGCAGGCAAGGGCCCGGTGGTCGCAGCCTCTGCCCAAATCGCCGCCGCATCGGGAATGGGTGTACACGTCATCACCACAGAAGACGACATCGCCGCCATGTGTCGGGCCGCTGGTACGACCACATCGAAAACAGTGGACAATGTGACAATCGATGCTTGGACCGCGGTCGCAACATTATTTCATGAGCATGAGTTGGAATTACCAGTCCTCTCCGCAGCAATGAATTCCGATGCGTTTTATATCGGTGCGCTCGGCAGCCGGAACACCCATGCGGATCGGATGGGTCGGTTGATCTCCGAGGGACACACAGATCAAAATATTGAACGTATTCACGGACCGCTGGGTCTTTCCATCGGGTCCAGAAACCCGCCAGAAATTGCAATATCCATGATTGCAGAGGTCTTTCAAATCTATCGAAAGGCATTCCCCGTATGACCGAAATGGCCGATGTTGCGGTCATTATTCTGGCTGCGGGACAATCAACACGCTTTGGTGACGACAATAAATTACTGAGCACCGTCAACGGCGAGCCAATCATCAAACATGCGGTGCAAACTGCGCTGAATGCAAAAGCCGGAGAAGTCATCGTTGTCACCGGGCATGGAGCCGCGGACGTCGAAAAGACACTTGAGAATTTATCTGTGACGCTCATTCGCAATGCCACACCCGAGACTGGCATGGGGACGTCATTAGCCGTCGGTGCGAACGCCATACGATCATTGCCCAAAGCAGTGATGGTCATGCTGGGTGATATGCCCCTGATCAACCCAGATACGTTGCGCATGATCGCGTCGAATTTCAACCCCGATAACGGTCATGATATCATCGTTCCCATGCACAACGGCCAACGCGGGCACCCGGTCTTGTTCGGGGCCAAGTACCTGCCATTGCTCTGCGCATTAAGTGGCGATGTAGGGGCACGGTCTGTGCTGCAAAATCATCCAGAACGAGTCCGCGCGATCAACGTCGATGATCCGGGCACACGTTACGATATCGACACCGAGAGTGACCTAAAAGACATGCCCAACAGCGTCTGATGTCGCCCTAAAAATACTGCATGTCCGAAATTGTGCGCTGACTTTTGAAACTTTGGGTGTAGCGTCATAGCCTTGGTTGTTCTTTTATCGAGGGCGCACATGACTTCTTCGGCAACGTTCGGGCGCGCGGCCCAAAAAGATCACGGCTTGGCCCATGGGCTCGGCAACAGTCATTACATTGGCCCCCAAGTTTACGAGCGTGAAAACAACTCGGTGATCTCTAATTCCTGGGCTTCCGTTGGCTTTGCCAAGGATGTGCCCAACCCCGGTGATGTCATGCCGACGGCCCTGGCGGGACAACCGCTTTTGATTGTTCGCGACGATGATGGCGCGGTACAGGTTTTCGAAAATGTTTGCCGTCACCGCGGTATGATCCTGGTTGAAGAACCAGGCCATTTCAAAAAAACTATTTCGTGCCGATATCATGCCTGGTGTTACGGGTTTAAGGGCGATTTAAAAGCCACCCCGCACATCGGTGGTCCGGGGGTTCACGATATTCCCGAAGTGAACAAAGAGAACCTGGGCTTAATTCCCGTGCGCGCCACCGTCTGGATGGATGTTGTCTATGTGAATTTGTCCGGTGCCGCAGCCAAGTTTGAAACCGCGATCCAGCCGCTCGCAGAACGTTGGTCCGAATTCATGGGCCAAGACATATTTCATGGGGGCGCAGACTCGTCGTTCAAAATCGAAGTGAACTGCAACTGGAAACTGACGATTGAGAATTATTGCGAGAGTTATCATCTGCCCTGGGTGCATCCCGCATTGAACAAGTATTCACGCCTACAAGATCATTACGAAATTTTGGATGCCAATGGAGGGTTCTCGGGCCAGGGCACCACGGTGTACGATCCCAAGCTGGATGACAGCGGTAGAAAATTCACGTGCTTCAAAGAGTTATCATCCAAGTGGGATACCGGTGCGGAATATGTCTCGCTATTGCCGAACACTTTACTGGGTATCCATAAAGATCATTACTACGCCATTCGGATTGAGCCTTTAGGCCCCCATCGGACGCGCGAACATGTGGAAATCTATTACACCGATCCCGAAATGGCCTCGGAACGCTGGGCCGATTTGCGCGCCATCAACTCGGAAATGTGGAAGACGGTATTTACCGAAGATGTATTTGCCGTTGAAGGGATGCAAAAAGGCAGAAGTGCACCTGGGTTTGACGGTGGCGCATTTTCACCGGTGATGGATAAACCGAAGCAAATGTTCCATGAGTGGGTAAGCTGGCAATACGTGCCCGCGTAATTTGGTTAAACTGTTTTGGCGGGCGTCGACTTGCCAGAAGCTGGAGTCGCTGGAGTCGCGGTCGTGGTCTTTTTGCGCTTCTTTTTCGTGCCCTTACCTTCGGCAACACGGGCGTGTTCCTTAGCAGCACGTTGCATTTCCTGAAATCCCGATGCCATTACTTTGAGGGCGAGCGCGCTCATATCCTGGGCAGCGGCTTTTTCCGCAGCTTTTGCATTTTCCGGCAGGCGTTTGGCCAAACCATCAAGCTTCGATGAGATATCTGCCAGCGTTTTCGGATCAACCGCAATCGACGATGGTCCGTCGCTGCTCACCAAGCGACCATCTGCCGCAGCGCTCAACGTTTTATCGACCCAGGCCCGAATGGTCATCCCCTCGGCGTCCGCGGCGGCTTTGACCTTTTCGCGCGTCTCGGCTGATACTCCAGTGATGGTCCAACTGCGATCAGATGCGGCTGTCCGGGTCGGCCTTGTCTCTGCCATGAGGCCTCCGTTGTCCAGCTTTCAGCGGTGATAACACAGATTTGCTCATCCAATCATGAAAAAACGTAGTTATGGACCTGACAGTGATTTGGGCTACCCTGCGAACGGGTGTCGAGACGAAAGAAGTACTATGAAGAAAATAGGAATGATTGGTGGCCTTAGTTGGGTCTCCACCGCAGCATATTATCAGCGCCTACATGAAATTGCCAAAGATCAGGTCGGGGGTGTGACCTCGGCTCATATCATTTTGGAAAGCGTCAATCGCGAGAGCTACGTCGAATATGTGATTCGCCAAAAGAACGAAGACGCGGCATGTGAAATGATTTTATCTGCGGCTAAATCGGTGGAAGCTGGAGGCGCAGCGTTCATCGTGATTTCTTGTAATGATGTACATCGCTTTGTGCCTACGGTGGCACCGCAAATTGAAATCCCGTTCCTACATATCGCGGAAGTCACGGCACAGGCGATCAAGCACCGGTCCCTGAACAAAGTCGCGCTGTTGGGCGTCATGAAAACCATGGAAGGCGATTTTTATCAGGGTATTCTGAGTAACCACGGGATCGAGACGTTGGTCCCGGAACCTGTCGAGCGTGCTTACGTTCATGACAAAATCATGGACGAAATGGTCTCTAATATGTTCACCGATGAAACAAAATCGGGTTATTTGGACTTGATTGCCACACTCAATCAACGGGGTGCCCAGGGAGTTATTCTTGGATGCACCGAGATCCCGTTACTGCTTTCCGAGGACGAAATCCCGATACCGAGTTTCTCAACGACAGAACTTCATTGTCTGGCTGCCGTTGAATACGCTTTGGCAGATTAATTCCTTCACCTAACCTCTCCCCCTGCACATTGGCTCGTGCCAATTATATTGGCGACGGGGAGAGGGATGAGAGCGAGTCTTATTCAAACAGGGTCCCTCTCCCATGCGATAGCGGGAGAGAGGACAGGTGAGGGGGACTTTTTAGGTCGATTGATTCGCTTCTTCTGCCACCTCAACATCGCGCCGATCTCGTTTGGCACGACGATCACCCTCATCAGGCAGCGGCCCTTCGGCCAAGCGGCGCTCTAATCCTGAGCGGCGATCCTTTTTCTTCATCCGCCGGTCTTTTCGGCGGCGGTCGTGACGGATTTTGGCAATTTGGTAACCGATGTAACTGCCGGCGATGATCGTGACCCCACTCATCGCGACCAAGGCGATGGCAATCACGATCCATGATGGGCCCTTTTCGCGAATGGGCGCGGCGGGAAATGGTTTTGACGGGAGCTCTCGGACAGGCTCGCTGGCTTCTACTTCTGCAGCGGGCCCCGTTTGCTCAGACGCTGCGGACAGAGCGATCTGGCCTGAGGAAACAATCGACTCCGTCACGCGCAGGATGGGTTCCGGCATCTCCTTTTCCCAAGGAAGATACTGGATGGGTTGGCACTCTCGCGTCGCGAATTCAGATGATTTTTTTTCGGTCCCTGCAGCGGGGCGCTTTGACCCAGCGACAAGATAGAGCTGATTGAAAACACCAACACCGACGGCTTCTTCAATATGCTTGCCCAACTAATCTTGGCGCGAGGCGAGATCCGCTGCTTTGTCTTTAAGATCAACGGGTGCGTTCTCGAACGCAATCAAAATGGAATCAATCACGCGGGGCCAGCGCCCGCAGAACCGTTCGATGACGTCTTCACTTTGTATCTGAACATAGGGTGTTATTGCGGTACGACCGCGATACCCTTTTTCTGATATCCCCGGAAGGTTGATCGACTTCATCTGGACGGCGACTGGTTCAGAAGCAGTGTTCGAATTGACAGGAAGTGTCACAAAACTCAGCAACAGCGCTAGCAACATGGTTTCACACAAACTGCGGACATTATTGTAACATTGGCCTGCTGGCAGCCATGCATCAGCGATGCTATCTTTCATTGTTACCCCTATCGTTCAGGGCAAGCATAACACAACCTTGTAGCGTCATGTATGACGTAGATCACGCCCCCAAAACAAGGCTTCCAATTAGTACAGGCGATCCGCCCCTGATTGGGTCAATCCGAACTCGGCAGCCGCATTTGCCATCCAATCTGCGCGGTGAGCACGTACCTCGTTCGCATGATGTCGTGCGGTTTTGTCGCTGGGTGCCAAGTTTTCTTTGTAAAAGAACTCCGGAAGCTCATCGTCTTCGGCGTTAAAGCCCGCGTCGTCGTTGAATTTTTCTTCCAGCGCCAACGTCTCCACACCCAGTTCCTTAAGGAACGTATTCGGCAATTCCGTGCCAATGGCATCGTTGATCGCGCCAACCACCAGATCATGGTTGATGTTCGTCACCGAACGTCCAAACAGGCACAATCCGACGGAGTCGGCCGCTGCACATAGCATTTGCACGGTCATGCTCTCGCCGACCAATTCTTCGGTCGATTTGCCATCACAATCATGCGTCGGCAGGTTCCCCGTGGTGTGATCGGCGCCCTGTGCCGTCGACATCATGGAAATACCCGTCACCTCGATGACGCGCGGATCGTAGGCGCTGATGGCTTGTTTCTTGATCACGGGAACACGTGTCATGCCGAGCTTTTCGCCCACGCGTGCGGCACCGTCTGACAACATCTTGCCGCGTTCGTTGCCGACACGAATGTCTTGAAGGGCCGCTTCCATGAACGGCACGTCACCGAACTCGGCATCACCCTTTTCCATCAACAATGCCAAGGTCGCGCCCAACTCGATCGTATCCACACCCAGATCGTTGGCGGTCATATTCAGCTTGGCAACATGATCCGGATTTTCGAGACCACAGTTCGTACCCAACAGGCCAATGGTTTCGTATTCCAATGGCGAGACCATTTCGTTGCCGTCTTTGTCCACATAGATGTTGGAGCATTTAATCATGCACCCAGGCATACACGCGTGTGTCGGGGTGCCGCCACGTTCCATGTTTTGTTCACGGATAAAGTCGCCGCCCATCCGCATACGTTCCTTGGTGCTATCGACCAACTGGCCGCCCGAAAAATTGCGAACCGGCAAACCACCCATGGAATTCATCACGTCGGCGACCAACGCAGTGCCCTTAGCACCCAAATTTTGAACGGCCGCATCTTCTTTGAGTTTTGCACCGTATTCTTTGACGGCCTTCATCACGCCACGACGATCATGGTAGGTCGGCATCTTGTGTTTTTCACACACCAACGCTTTGACTTTCTTTGCGCCCATGACAGCGCCCACGCCACCGCGCGCAGCAATCCGCACCGGGCGACCTTCGGGGTCAGACATGGAAATGCCCGCCATCAGGCCCTGGTATTCGCCGACGGGTCCACAGATGGCTAAGCTGACTTTTTCGCCAAATTCGTCATGCAGCAGGGCAGCTGATTCAATCACGCCCTTGCCCATGTATGGCGATGCGTCATGGAAGCTCACATCGCCCTCTTTGGTGATGTAAATCACGGTCCAATCGTCAGATGCATTTTCCAACGTTAAGCCACACAATTCGGCCTGACCCAGTGCAAAACCGAATGTCCCGCCCGCGTTGGCTTCTTTGATGCCGCCTGTCAGCGGGCTTTTACAGCCGATGCTGATGCGGTTGGCGTTCGACATGTTAGAGCCCGCGAATGGTCCGACCGAGAAAATCAGCGGATTTTCAGGCGAAAACGGATCAATTTTTGCCAAATCACGCTCCACCATCGTTTTCGCAATATAGTAGCGCCCGGCGCGCGCCAGTTGCTCTCCGGTCCACGTCTCACGGTCGACCGTTTTATCGGCGAGATCAATCGTCAGGTAATCACGCATGTGCAGGCTCCAAAAAAACAAGAGATGAGGCGATAAACGCCTTCCATTACCCTGCAAGTAACGATTCAGACCGCGATTTTCAACCTCAAATACTATTAATACAAAAAATATATGAGGTTTTTTATATTCTACACATTAGAGTCGGGAAAACTAGCTTTGCGCTCGGTCATGAATGCGACCAAAGCCTCGTCCACCGCAGGATCGATCACTGGCGCCTGATATTCGGCCAATTGCTTTTTCCAATGGGCATTGGCGCGTTGAACCATATCCAACTCACCCTCGGCCAGCCATTGTTCGAACGAGTTATTATCGGTTAATTCCGAGCGGATAAACGCGGTTTCAAAGTTGGCCTGTGTGTGGGCACACCCCAAATAATGCGACCCTGGGCCGACCTCGCGGTGCGCATCTAGGGCCTGTCCGTTCTCGGTTAAATCATAGCCTTCGGTAAGGCGCTGCATCATTGCCAATTGATCGCAATCCATGACGAATTTCTCGTAACTGGACGACAATCCGCCCTCTAACCATCCCGCCGCATGCAGGGCAAAGTTTACGCCCGACAACACCGTTGCATTCAGGGTATTCGCACTTTCATACGCGGCCTGGGCATCTGGGATTTTCGATCCGCACAGGCTACCACCCGAACGAAATGGAAGATTCAGGCGACGAGCCAATTGAGCAGCAGCTGAAATCATCAACGTGGGCTCAGGCGTGCCGAAGGTCGGCGCACCGGACTGCATGGAAATTGCGCTGACGAATGCACCAAAGATTAACGGCGCACCGGGGCGGCAGAGTTGATTGAACGCGCCACCAGCGAGCACCTCGGCCAGCACCTGCGCCAGTGTGCCCAATGATGTCACCGGGCTCATCGCGCCGGCCAAAATAAACGGCGATACGATGCAGGCTTGATTGGCGCGGGCATAGGTTTTGAGCGCCCCCAACATCGTGCCATCGAACACCATCGGTGAATTCGCGTTGATCAAGCTGGTCATGACCGCGTTTTGGTCAACGAATTCTTTGCCAAACACGATCTCGCACATGGCGACGCTGTCCGCTGCGCGATCGGGGTGCGTGACCGACCCCATGAACGGCTTATCGGAATACTTGATGTGCGAATAGATCATGTCGAAGTGGCGTTTATTGACCGGCAGATCAACCGGTTCGCAGACCGTGCCCCCAGAGTGGTGCATGGCGGGCGCCATATAGGCGAGCTTCACCAGGTTCCAGAAATCTTCAATCGTCCCGTACCGGCGACCGTTATCCAGATCGCGCACGAACGGCGGGCCATAGACCGGCGCGAACACGGTGTGATTGCCACCGATCTCGACATTTCGGGCCGGGTTGCGGGCGTGTTGCGTGAACTGCGCAGGGGCCGTTTTCAAAAGCTCACGGCAGAGGCCTTTAGGGAACCGCACGCGCGTGCCGTTGATATCCGCGCCCGCGTCTTTGAGCATCGCCAGCGCTTCTTCATCTTCGCGGAATTCAATACCGATCTCTTCGAGCAACGTGTCCGCATTAGCCTCAATGATTTCGATGGCTTCATCCGATGCCAATTCCAGCAAGGGGATGTTGCGTTTAATGTAGGGAGTGCTGGCACCAGAGGATTGTTCTCGCGCCGCGCGACGTGCATCGCGCCCTCGTCTTCCTGAACGTTCAGCCATCGGTCAATCTCCCTGTCACTATGGCCCAGCGCGCTTCGCACGTCGGCATTGTTACGTTAGGATTTTGATAGCCTGCAATGGATCAGAAAAAAGTTCTAGCGACGTCCTTTTGTTGTTCAAAGGCGTCTTTGTGTCTTATCCCCCTCACCTGTCCTCTCCCCCTTACAGGGGGAGAGGTTAGGCTTGCAATCGCGAAGGCCGGTGTGAGGGGATGTCCCTTACTTCCAAAACACTTGTTTCCCCTGAACCATGCCCCGGGGTTGATCCGGGGTGGTTTCAGGGTCCATTTTTGATTAGCCAATAGCTATTCTGTCTCTGGAATTGATACTAAAATAAACATGTGCCCGCGAAGGCGGGTATTCAGCATGGCGGAAGGAGAAGCAATCACGCCTAATTCTCCTTGACCGGAGAGGTGAGATATTGAACCAAGGTAAGAGTTAAATTTGGCATCTAACTCAGATTGGGTCGAAACGCATGGGCGAGAGCATTTCGAAGTTCAAATCAGCGTTTTTTTTGTTGTTTTTATCTCTGATCGTCTTGTCAGGATGCGTCACTCTCAAAGTACCACTTCATGATATGATCAGTATGAGCAATCGACCGCTCTCCATGCCAAAGAACTTGGTTCACGCCGTTAAAATTGGTTCTGTCGAAACACCAAATAACATCGAGTACGGAAACTTTCGTGAAGCGATCATGCACTTCTTGGGAGAGTACGATTTGCTCTCGACAGATGCAGCAAGCAACAAATTCACTCTAAACGTCGAACTGATTGATCACTCGCGCACCCATGCCGAGCAATATGGGGTGATCTATGAAAGTACAATCAGTTATACCTTGTTAGAGGCAAATTCGAATAAACTGTTTTTCAAAGAAACACTCACGAGCCAGTACAACAGCGATGAACGACTTATTAACCCGGAGATCATGAAACAAACGGCAAACAGGGTAAGAAACACTAATTTGGCGGGTAAAATCGTCGCTACATTTTTCTTTGGGCCCGGAATTCATGCAGGCACCAACGTAACAGATGAAGAAATTCAAGTGGCCATAAATGCTGCCAGAGGCAATTCAATCAGAGACAATATTCGTTCCTTCATGAGGAAGTTATCATCGAACTAACAGTTTACTTCCAAATCCCCTTGCCGCTCCCGGGGATACCCAACTCCGACCACATCTGATCGACCTTGGCGATGACCTCGTCCGTCATGCAGATTTTGGCGCCCCACTCGCGGTTGGTTTCCGGCGGCAGTTTCGTGGTCGCGTCAATCCCGAGTTTCCCACCCAGGCCCGATTGCGGGGATGCGAAGTCCAGATAATCAATCGGTGTACCCTCGATGACCGTCAGATCACGACCCGGATCAACGTTGGTCGACAGCGCCCAGATCACGTCGTTCCAGTCGCGAGCATTGATATCCTCGTCGACCACGATCACGAATTTCGTATACATGAACTGGCGCAGATATGACCACACCGCCATCATCACGCGCTTGGCGTGACCGGGATAGGCTTTCTTCATCGACACCACGGCAACACGGTACGAGCATCCTTCGGGCGGTAACCAGAAATCAACGATTTCCGGGAATTGCTGCTGCAACAATGGCACGAACACATCGTTGAGCGCTTCGCCCAGCACCGAAGGCTCGTCCGGGGGTCGGCCGGTATAGGTCGAAAGGTAAATCGGCTTTTTCCGCATGGTAATTGCGGTCACGTTAAACACCGGGAACGGCTCGACCGAATTATAATATCCGGTATGATCGCCATAGGGCCCTTCGTCACCGTATTCGGATAACGACACCTCGCCCTCGATCACGATCTCTGCCGACGCAGGGACTTTGATCGGCTGGCTGACGCAATCCACCAATTCGACCTTTTTGCCGCGCAGCAGACCTGCGAATTGGTATTCAGATAACGTATCTGGCACCGGTGTGACGGCGGCCAATATCGTGCCCGGATCAGCCCCCAATACGGCGGCGGCGGGCAAAGGTGCGGGATTTTCGTCTTTCCAACGCTGATAATGCTGCGCCCCACCCCGATGTTTGAGCCATCGCATCAACGTCTTATTTTTGCCCAGCACCTGCATTCGATAAATGCCAAGATTAAACCCATCGCGCTTATCACCGCCCTTTTTATCATTGGGTCCTTGGGTGACCACCAACGGCCACGTGATCAGTGGTGCAGGTTCGCCGGGCCAGCAAGTCTGCACAGGTAATTTCGTCAAATCGATATCGTCGCCGCGCAGCACGACTTCATGGCACAACGGAGTCGAAGACATCTTCGGCTTCATCGCCATCACGGTTTTCAGCAATGGCAGCATTTCAACGGCTTCGCGCCAACCGCCCGGCGGTTCGGGCTGACGCAGGAACGCCAGGGTTTCACCAACACTGCGAAGCTCCGACGGTTCGCGGTTCATGCCCCAGGCGACGCGCTCCACGGTGCCAAAAAGGTTCACCAGCACCGGCATATCCGATTTGGAGCCATCCTCATTGATCACGTTTTCGAACAGGATCGCAGGGCCACCCTCGGCAATCACCCGGGTTTGGATCTCTGTCATCTCTAAAACCGTGGAAACGGGGGCCGAAACACGGACCAAACGACCCTCGGACTCGAGACGGTCTATAAATTCCCTCAAAGATGCGTAGGACATTGAAATACCTCTTTTATTGCCGGAGTTGAACCCGACTGCCCGGGACGGTCAAGAGGTATGAGAATTTTCAAGAAACACGCGTACCGGGATTGTCAATCCGGGGCCGAAAAGATTAGGGTCATTCAAACCATCAAAGGACCACCTTTTGTGGACCATATGGTGTGGGAATACGTTACGAATGTCCGACGGCACGACCAATACCGAAGAAATGATTAGCGCGTCGAGTTTTCAACGCCTGATTGATATCGGCATCGCACTATCTGCAGAGCGCGACATCAACACGTTGATGGAAAACATTTTGTTAGAAGCCAAAAGCCTGGCCAACGCCGACGGCGGGACACTGTATATCCGAACAGACGATAATCGCCTTAAGTTTGAGATCATGCGCACCGACAGCCTGAACATCGCCATGGGCGGCACCACAGGCAAAGACATCAATTTCTCACCGCTGGCGCTGTATGATGCGAAATCCGGCGAAGAAAACCACAAGAACGTGCCGTCTTCGGCTGCGCTGACGGGTGAATCGATCAACATTCCCGACGCCTATGAAAACGAAGGCTTTGACTTTTCTGGCACCAAGAAATTCGACGAAGGTACGGGCTATCGGTCGAAGTCATTCTTATGTGTGCCGCTGAAAAACTCGCAAAACGAAGTCATCGGCGTGTTGCAGCTTTTGAATGCTCTTGATCCCGATACTAACGAGGTGATCGAATTTGGCAGCGACATCCAGCCGCTGATTGAAGCGCTTTCATCGCAAGCCGCTGTGGCGCTTGATAACCAGCAGTTACTGGCATCACAGAAAAAACTCCTCGATAGCTTTATCGAGCTGATCGCATCGGCGATTGACGCCAAATCGCCCTATACCGGCGGCCACTGCCAGCGGGTGCCAGAACTGACCAAAATGCTGGCGCATGCGGCGTGTGAAGAAAAAGACGGCCCGTTTGCCGATTTCGATCTGACCGAAGACGAATGGTACGAACTGCATATCGCAGCATGGTTGCACGATTGCGGCAAGGTCACGACCCCGGAATACGTCGTCGATAAGGCGACCAAGCTGGAAACCATCTACAATCGCATTCATGAAATCCGGAATCGCTTTGAGATCGTCAAACGCGACCGTGTGATTGAGCACATGAAAAAAGTCATGGCGGGTGGCGATGAAGAAGCGCTGCGTACCGAGTTGGAAGAAGAACTGGCCAAGCTGGACGACGATTTCGCGTTTATCGCCGAAAGCAATGTTGGCGGCGAATTCATGGCGCCAGAGCGTGTCGAGCGGGTCAAAGAAATCGCCAACATCAAGTGGACGCGCACGCTGTCGGATCGCATTGGCTTATCCTATGAAGAGATCAAACGGGCCGAGCGGGAGCCGGAACCAACCTTGCCCGTCGAAGAGAATTTACTGGCAGATAAGTACGAGCATGTCGTCTATCGCGAAGGTTTGGAAGCTACTGCGGAAAATGAAAACCCCTGGGGGTTCCAGTTGGATGTTCCAGAGCACATGTACAACATGGGCGAAATTTATAACCTGTGCATTGCACGCGGCACGTTGACCGAAGAAGAACGTTTCAAGATCAACGATCACATCGTGCAAACCATCATCATGTTAGAAGCGCTGCCGTTCCCAAAACACCTGGCCCGCGTCCCTGAAATGGCTGGTGGCCACCACGAAAAGATGGACGGGTCCGGATATCCAAAAAAACTGAATAAAGACGATATGTCGGTGCCCGCGCGCATCATGGCCATTGCCGATATCTTCGAAGCCTTGACCGCAGCTGATCGACCATACAAAGCGCCCAAAAAACTCTCCGATAGCGTTAAGATCATGTCCTTCATGAAGAAAGACGCGCACATTGATGACGAGTTGTTTGAGCTGTTTTTAACATCCGGTGCCTACAAAGAATATGCGGAACGGTTCCTTCTGCCTGAGCAGTTAGACGAGGTTGATATCAGTCAATACGTGAAACCGCCTGAAGCCCTGGCCGACGCACCGCCTGTCGCGGGCGAAGACGATTAGTCTTACAACTATATCTGAGTTCATATGACACGCGGCTGGTGGGAACATAGCCCCGATGAGAATGAACGTTTGGCGCGTGCCTTTGGCTATCCTTATTATATTCCGGATCATTCCTATGTGGTGGCCGATCAAGATTGGCAACCTTTGGCGGCACACGCTGCCGAAGGTTATCGCGATAATCGAACGCCAGTGCTGGCCGTCGGCTCGAACCAGTCGCCCGAGCAGATTCTGCGAAAATTCCAAGGCCCAGATTGGTCCCCAATCGCATGCGAGAAATGCACGCTTGCGAACTTTGATACGGTTTATTCTGCCCATATCACCGGATATGGCTCAATTGCGGCGGCGCTGCATCCATCCCCTGGAACAACCGTTAGCTTGTTCGTGAATTGGCTGGATGATGCACAACTCGAAGCCATGCATCCAACGGAATTGGGGCACGAAAATTATGTGTATGCGCGACTGAAAGACATTGAATTGCAGATAGAACAAGGCCCCTCGTTATCCGAGGTCTATTTCTATCGCGGCAACGCCGGGGCCTATGCGCCATCGGGCGATCCGATCCCCCTTGCCGAGGTCACGGCCCCGGGCCGCAAATGGGCCGCGATGGGACAACGCGATATCCTGGCGCATCTGACGACCACGGTCGCCTCAGAAATCTCGGTTGATGATTTTGTCCTGACATCCATCGCTGACAAGACCGAGAGAGACCGCCGCCGTTCAGAGGTGGAGAAAACAGCGCAACCGTTTGATCACCCGCATGACGTTGTTATGGGAACGGATAAGCTGAAGCCTTAGAGCCAGCCCCCTCACCTGTCCTCTCCCCCATAATATGAGGGAGAGGGACCCTGCATGAGCAATTCTCGATCTAATCCCTCCACCCTAATAGGGGGAGAGGTTAGGTGAGGGGGTAAACCCTACGCAACACCCTTCGGTTTGCCGCCGCCAATCGTGACGCGGTGCATAAGTCGCTTAAAGCCGTGGTAATCGTTGATCGGGTTATGTTGGCTGGCGTAATTGTCCCAGAACGCCATCGCGCCGGGCGTCCAGTGGAACCGGCACGTGAATTCAGGGCGTGACTGATGCGCATAGAGAAACTGCAAAAGTGGTGCGCTTTCCTCGTTCGTCAGTTCCTTGAACCGTTCCGTATGGCCCGAATTGACGAACAATGATTTCCGGCCCGTACGGGGGTGCACAATCACGGCGGGATGTTCTGCCACCAGTGCCTTCCGCGCTCCGCCCTCTTCTTTTACACGGTCCTCTCGGGTCCGGGTAACTTCGGCCTTTGCGGAATTCTGGATCACCGTCAGTGTCTCCAGATACGCTTGCAGGCTCGGTGACAACGTCTCAAACGCCAAGTGCATATTCGCAAACAGTGTATCCCCACCAAAGGGCGGCAATTCAACCGCGTACAACATCGCCCCCATCGGGGGCTCTTCGAGGTACGTCGTATCGGCGTGCCAAATGCCGCCAAAATTAGCCCGCTCGTCCGGGTTCTTAATGACCGGGACCACCTCGTCCGTGCCATCCAATCCTTTGACCATAGGATACGGGATTAACGGACCAAACCGTTCGGCAAAAGCCGCCTGGCGTTTGGGCTCAAGGTTTTGGTCGCGAAAAAAGATCACATGGTTTTCGTCCAATGCGGTGGTGATTTCGGCAATCACATCGTCCGACAGATCAACGGATAGATCGACGCCAGAAACCTCGGCACCGATACTGCCCGCTGCGCGTGCAACTGAAATATGCTTGTACGTCGCAAAGGTTTTAGGTGGCTCCCAGTCATTCAACATGGATATTCGCGCTCCCAAAGGCTTTGTTATAAGGCTTAATATTCTTAGGATAAGTTGCTGCGTGCGCATGGGCAATTGCGTTTGATGGTTCTGTTTGGCGATATCAAGACAGGGATTGTCGCGAAATACCAAGCGGGAGCACCCCTATGATTTTAACGATTTGGATGGACAATATGTCCGGTTGATGGCCGGAACCGCACGGGGAGATACAAGATGGCAGATTTCAATAAAAAGGCGGATGCGGTGATCATTGGCCTGGGTGGCATCACCGGCGCGTCAGTCGTGCATCACCTGATCGAACGCGGCTGGGAAAACATCATCGGCATTGATAAATCTGGCGTTCCGACCGACATCGGCTCGACCGGCCATGCATCTGATTTTTGCTTCAACACAATGCACGATCAGATGACCATTTTCACCACGAAATACAGCATCGACTTTTTCGAGGCGCGCGGCCGTTACGAGCGTATCGGCGGGATCGAAGTCGCCCGCAAAGGCGACGATGAGCGGATGCGTGAATTGGAACGGCGCGTCAGTTCCGGACGCGCCTTTGGCAGCCGTGTCGAAATGATCACAGCGAAAAAGGCCAAGGAGCTGATGCCGTTGATCGAAGAAGACGTCATCCAGGGCGCTCTTTGGGATCCGGACGCAGGCTTGGTCATCCCGCGTTCGCAAGTGGTCGCCGGGGAAATGATCCGCGACGCCGAGGAGTCTGGCAAACTCGAAGTCATGGCCAACACACCATGCACCGGCCTTGATATTGTGGACGGCCGTATTCAGGGCGTTGAAACGTCGCGTGGCTATATTGAAACGTCGCAGGTTGTGGTGTGCGCGGGGCTATGGAGCCGATTGATTTCCGAAATGGCGGGCGAGGATTTGCCGGTGATGCCTGTCGATCACCCGCTTACGTTCTTTGGGCCTTATAGCGAATTCGAAGGCACCGGCCACGAGATCGGCTATCCCCTGCTCCGTGATCAGGGCAACTCAGCCTATTTGCGTGATACCGGCGACCCAGCAACATCCGAAGGTGGCCAGATCGAATGGGGGTATTACGAAGAAAAAGAACCTCGCCTTGTTCACCCGCGCGACCTTTTGGAAAAAGAAGAAGCACGCCTGTCCCCATCGCAACGCGACCTGGAGATGGAACAAATCATCGAACCGTTGGAACGCGCGATGGAACTGACGCCGATCCTGGGCGAGATTGGCTACAACGAAAAATGGTCGTTCAACGGGTTGCTGCAAGTGACGGCCGACGGTGGCCCATCAATTGGCGAATCCCCCGATGTGCGCGGTCTCTGGTATGGCGTTTCGGTCTGGGTCAAGGACGGCCCCGGCACTGGCAAAGTGATCGCGGATTGGATGACCGATGGGCGGACAGAGTTCGATCATCACGCCATCGATTACGCACGGTATTACCCGATCCAAAAATCTGAAACATTCATTCACGACCGCTGTTATGAAACGGCGTTCAAGATTTACAATCCGCCAGTTCATAACCGCGAGCCCTATTCCAAAGGCCGCGGCCTGCGCTCCGCACCCTTTAACATTCGTGAGCAGGAACTGGGCGGATATTTCATGGAAATCGCCGGATGGGAACGTGCGCACGGGTTTGCATCCAACGAAGCCACGCTGTTGGAGAAATATGCTGATCGTATCCCCATCCGCGAAAACGAATGGGACAACCGGCATTTCTGGCGCGTATCCAACGCCGAACATCTGGAGCTTTCGGAAAACGTCGGCATGATCAACCTATCGCACTTCGCGATCTATGATGTATCGGGCAAAGATGCAGAAGCGTTGATGGAGTACGTGTCATCATCCAAGGTCGCCGGTGATACACCAGTCGGGAAAGGTGTCTACACCAACTTCTTGGATGCATGGGGCGGTGTGCAGGCCGATCTGACTGTATTGCGCCTGGGCGAAGACCGCTTCCGTGTTATCGATGGCGCCGATGCGGGCAACCGGGACGCCACATACCTGCGCCGCATGACCCAGGACAAAGAATGGTCCGTGTATGTCGAGGACCGCACCGACCAGTTCGGCTGCATCGGTGTTTGGGGTCCAAACGCACGTGAGAGTTTAAAGAAACTCGCCGACGATCCGGCCGGGCTTGATCTCGAAAACTTCGCTTTTGGCGCGTGCAAGGACTTCACCCTTCGTGGTGTGCCAGTCAAAGGCTTCCGTATTTCCTATGTCGGTGAACAGGGTTGGGAACTGCACTTCCCGCTGTCATACGGCTTGGCGCTTTGGGACATGTTCGCTGAATTGGGCATCACACCAGTGGGTGTTGAAACCTATGCCAACACGCGCCGGTTGGAAAAAAGCCTGCGGCTACAAAATGCGGACCTACTGACCGAATACAATTTGGTCGAGGCTGGATTGGCACGCCCGAAAGTCAAAGCCGCCGATTTTCATGGCAAAGAGGCTTACTTGAAAATCCGCGACCGCGAACATCAACCAGCCACCTTGTGCACGATGATTGTCACCGACAACAAAGACCAAGATGGCGTGGAGCGGTTCATGATGGGAAATTGCCCGATCATCGACCCGAAAACCAACGAAGTGCTGATCGATAGCCAGGGCCGTCGCTCATACACCACGTCCATCGCGTTCGGCCCGACGATTGGTAAAAACATCGCCCTTGGGTATCTGCCGCACGATTACTGCGAAGAAGGCCGCGCGTTGGAGATTGAATACTTCAACCAGAAGTTCCCGATCGAGGTCGCGGCGGTGGGTTATAAACCGCTATATGATCCGAAGAACGAACGGCCGAAGTCTTAATATCGAACGTCGCCAGAAGCACTTTTAGCCGTCATTCCCGCGAAAGCGGGAACCTAGAATCAACACTAATGCTAAACTGGGTCCCGGCTTTCGCCGGGATGACAAAAAGGCAAGGGCTCTTCCCCATTTCTATTCTACCGTCACCCTGAACTTGATTCAGGGTCTCATCAATCCTGAAACATGAGATGCCAAATCACGTTTGGCATGACAATGAAGTGTTTGTTTAGCAGCTCTGCTGCTTTCGCGGGGATGACGAGAGTCTATATCTGTCCTCCCGGAAGCGGCAGTCAATCCGGGATCTTGTTTTGCAAAGCAAAATCAACGATGTGTGAAAAAAGGGTCCGGCTCAGGGCCGGGATGACGTTTAAAAAAGATGGCACCACCTGATCAGTGATCTCTTTCCCCTCAACAAACGTATTGTTTAAGTATAGAGGAGAGCACGATGCGCTTGAAATTTTTTGCCGTTGCACTGTTAATTATCTCTGGATTTGTTGCCCAACCAGCCCATGCCGGGGATGTGGACAAAGCCGTTGCTCAGTCCATTCAGCATGTGATCTCGTCACAAATGGAAGCCTTCAAGGCGGGTGACGCATCCAAAGCGTTTTCGTTTGCAGCACCCCACATTCAAGCCCAATTCGGCAATCCGGATCGCTTCATGAAAATGGTCCGACATGGCTACCAGCCTGTGTACAAACCCAAGTATGTTGAGTTCGCGCATCTGGCCATGAGCCAGGATGGCCAATACGCTCAGCACGTGATTGTGCAAGCCCCCTCTGGCGAGGTCATAATGGCTGTGTATCCGATGATCCAAGATGATAGCGGCAACTGGCGCATTGCTGGCGTATATCTGAAAAAACTCCCACGGAAAAGCACCTGAATTCTATGTCCACCGCCCAAATGAACACCGCTGAAACAGCGGACCTCAAAGTATTCTATGACGGCGCGTGCCCACTTTGCCGTCGTGAAATCGATATGTACAAAGATCTAAAAGGTGCCGAGCGTATCAACTGGGTCAATGTACAAAGCTGCGATACAGCAGAAATTCCCGCTAACGTCACACGGGATGAATTGTTGGGTCGGTTTCACATTCAATCTTCGGATCAATCGGTGAAATCAGGCGCGGCAGCGTTCGTTGAAATCTGGCAAAAGCTGCCCGCATTTCGCTTTTTGGCACGTCTGGCCAAGATCCCAGGCGCCATGCCTGTGTTGGAATTTGGCTATTCAGCCTTCCTGAAAATCCGCCCGTTGATGCAAAAATCAGTCGCACGCATCACAAACGAGAAGTTGCCGCATTCCGACACCCCTGGATAATCGCCCAAATTTGAAATTCGCCAGTAATTGCAGAGGGTTGCGTTTGTTTAGACATGTTACAATGTCGCATCGCATTCATAAATTGTCTGCAAATGGACAGCGGCATAGGCAATTCCCAGCATAACTAGATCATTAGTAACCCTGAACGAGGGTGGATTTGTGCTGGGGAGTCTGGCCGTGGCTGACGAAGAAGATATCATCCTTTCGGAATTAAATGACGAAGAACTCGTGCAACAAATGCACGATGATCTATATGATGGGCTTGCCGATGAAGTCGTCGAGGGCACGCAGATTCTACTGGATCGTGGCTGGACCCCTTACGACACCCTGACCAAGGCATTGGTCGAGGGCATGCGTATCGTCGGCATCGATTTCCGCGACGGTATCTTGTTCGTCCCCGAAGTCCTCATGGCAGCCAATTCCATGAAAGCGGGTATGGGCATCTTGCGCCCATTGCTGGCCGAAACCGGCGCGCCAAAAATGGGCAAAATGGTCATCGGCACCGTCAAAGGCGACATTCATGACATCGGCAAAAACTTGGTCGGGATGATGATGGAAGGGGCCGGCTTCGAAGTCGTCGACCTGGGAATCAACATCGATGTCGATAAATATTTGGCGGCCCTGGAAGAACATAAACCCGAAATCCTGGGTATGTCGGCGCTGCTGACAACCACCATGCCGTACATGAAAGTCGTCATCGACACCATGGTCGAAAAAGGCATCCGCAACGATTATGTGGTTCTGGTCGGCGGTGCCCCGTTGAATGAGGCTTTTGCCGACAGCATTGGGGCTGATGCGTATTGCCGCGATGCTGCCGTCGCTGTCGAAACCGCCAAAGAATGGATGTCGCGCCGCCAAGGCACGGCATTGGCCGCCGGCTAGGCCGGCCCTGGCAGACCGCGAGCATAAGCGGTGCGCCCCCTTTTGATCATTGCATGCGGCGCCCTGGCCCGAGAAATCGGCTGGGTGATCGACGCCAACGGCTTGGATGACGTCGATCTGACCTGTCTGCCCGCTGAATTGCATAACCGCCCCGACCGTATCCCAGACGAAATGCGCCGCAAGATCGACGCCAACCAGGACAAGTACGCACGCATCGTCGCGTTATATGCGGATTGCGGTACGGGCGGTGAGTTAGATGCGTTGTTGGCCGAAAAGAATGTCGAGCGGATCGGCGGCGCACATTGCTATGCGTTTTATGCGGGCGAAGACACGTTCGATCAGATGCACGAAGACGAGCTTGGTACGTTTTACGTCACAGACTACTTGGTCCGCTTTTTTGATCGGTTGATGATCAAGGGGCTGGGCCTGGATCGGCATCCGGAACTTCGCGACATGTATTTCGGCAATTACACGAGGCTGATGTATCTGGCGCAGACGGACGACCAAGGGCTAAAGGACGAGGCGCAGGCGGCGGCCGATAAGCTGGGCCTAGAATACGCATATCACTTTACGGGCTACGGCGGGCTCGGCGATTTTATTACCCACCAGGCGGCAAAGGGACACTAACAGAATGGCACAAGTCACGGTCGTGTATTGGCGCGACATTCCAGCACAGGTCATCGTCAAAGCGGGACGCAAGGCGGCAAAGCGTGAGCTTTCGGCGAAGTTTCAAGAAGCCATCGACATGGCAGCGATGCGCGCCAAGGCGATTGGCACCGATGCGTACTTGACCGACTGGCGCCGTGATGTGGTCACGGAATGCAATGGTGACTTAGAGGCCGAGGCGGATAAATGGCTCTCGCAATTATATAGTGATTATGATGATGCTCGCATTGAGGCCCTGGTGGCGAACAAAGGCTATGCCGAAGAGAACAGTGATGCTTAAGAAATTTCGTAAATCACTTGCTTATGAGCCCAGCGGCGTCAGCGCTGTCCGTCGTCAGCGTGCGCGATATTCCATTCGGCTGTGGTCGGTCAGAAACGCCGCGATCTTTGAGCGCGTTTATAACCTGATGGCCGATGTTTTGTTAAAGCTACACCCCTTGTGGAATGCCATCGGCTATCATCGGATTGAACGCCCCGTCGTTGTCGTAGAAAAGGCCGTTAAAAGCTTTTTGTTCGATTGTCGGATGTGCGGGCAGTGCGCCCTGTCCGATACCGGGATGTCGTGCCCGATGAATTGCCCCAAACAACTGCGGAATGGCCCCTGTGGTGGCGTCCGCGCCAATGGCAACTGCGAGGTTGAACCTGACATGCCGTGTGTCTGGGTCCAGGCATGGGAAGGGTCGCAACGTATGAAATCGTACGAGAATATCATGACGGTTCAAAAGCCCGTGGATCAAAGCCTGAAAGACACGTCCGCTTGGTTGCGGGTGACCGCGCAGAAAGCCGCCGGGAAAAACCCGACATCCGAGACCACATCATGAGCACTGATATTCACGAAGATTACACGATCATTCCCGATGGCCATTCATCCCGCGGCAGACTGGAACGAATTTTACGTCGCGGCGAATTTGCCGTCACCGCGGAATTGAACCCACCCGATAGCGCCGACCCCAACGAAGTGTATGACCGAGGTGCTGTTTTTGACGGCTGGGTCGATGGTATCAACGCGACCGATGGGTCGGGTGCCAACTGTCATATGTCGAGTGTCGGGATTTGCGCCCTGCTAACACGGGTCGGATACGCGCCGATCATGCAGATCAGTTGCCGGGATCGAAACCGCATTGCCATTCAGGGCGACGTGCTGGGTGCCGCGGCAATGGGGGTGTCGAATATTCTCTGCCTGACCGGGGATGGCGTGCAGGCCGGCGACCAGCCGGGCGCAAAACCGGTGTTTGATTTTGACTGCATGTCACTACTGGAAACCATTCGCACCATGCGCGATGAGGGGCAGTTCCTGTCTGGTCGTAAGATCGTCAATCCACCCAATGTTTTTCTGGGTGCAGCGATCAATCCATTTGCACCGCCATATGATTTTCGGCCGCTGCGCCTAAAGAAAAAGATCGAGGCTGGAGCACAATTTGTCCAAAGCCAATACTGCTATGATGTCCCCTTGTTGCGGGAATACATGAAGCGCGTTGTCGATATGGGCCTGCACGAACAATGTTTTATCCTGATCGGTGTCGGCCCGATGGCATCGGCGCGAACGGCGAAATGGATCAGATCGAATGTTCCCGGTGTACACATTCCCGACAACATCATCGCCCGCCTTGAAGGGGCCGAAAAACAAAAAGAAGAAGGCAAGAAGCTTTGCATCGATTTGATGCAAGAAATTCGCGAGATTGAGGGCGTGTCAGGCATTCACGTGATGGCCTACCGACAGGAAGAATTCGTCGCGGAAATTGTCCACGACAGCGGCGTTTTGCGAGATCGAAAACCATGGCGGAGAGAGCTTAATCCGGGCGATCCGGCCGCTATGGAGTTTGCCGAAAAACAGGGCGAAGCACTCGCCGCGACTGAGAATTGATGGGTCGCGTTTTGAACAGTTTGGCCCCTCGGAAACCGCTACATAAATTTATACACCGGGATTGCCGGTCACCGCATTTTGGGGAGATACGACGTTGACCAGAACAGTTGTGAGTTCCGCGACCAAAGAAGTCGTCATCGGCTTTGACCAGCCATTTGTCATCATCGGCGAGCGCATTAATCCGACTGGGCGCAAGCTGCTTGCCGCCGAAATGGCCGAAGGTGACTACTCGCGCGTCGAGTCCGATGCCCTCGCCCAAGTCGCCGCCGGTGCGCAGATGTTGGATGTGAACGCGGGCATCCCCTTGGCCGACGAGCCGAAAATTTTGGCCGAATGCGTGCAGTTGGTACAAGGACTCACCGATGTGCCACTTTCGATCGATAGCTCCATCGTCGAAGCGCTTGAATCCGGATTGTCGGTCTATCAAGGCAAGGCATTGGTCAACTCTGTGACCGGAGAAGAAGAACGCTTGGAAGTGGTGTTGCCGTTGATCAAAAAGTACGGCGCTGCCGTGGTCGCGATTTCAAACGATGAAACAGGTATCTCCGAAGACCCAGATATTCGCTTCGAGGTCGCTAAGAAAATTGTCGAGCGGGCTGCTGACTTCGGCATCCCCCGCGAAGATATCGTTGTTGATCCGCTGGTTATGCCGGTCGGTGCATTGAATGACGCCGGGCGTGCGGTTTTACATTTGATCCGCCGTCTGCGTGAAGAGCTCAAGGTCAACACCACCTGCGGCGCATCCAACTTCTCATTCGGCTTGCCCAACCGTCATGGGCTGAACGCTTCTTTCTTGGCCATGGCCATGGGCGCAGGCATGACATCGGCGATCACCAATCCACTCCATGACCCTGAAATGCAGGGCATCATGGGTGGCAACGTGGTCATGGGACACGATCCGAACTGCGCAAAATGGATCAAGAAATTCCGCGAACCTGCACCCGAGGGTGCTGAAGGAGCTGGCGGCCGTCGCGAAGGCCGTCGCCGCCGCCGAGCTTAGTTTTTAGGAAACGATCTGTGTCTGACGGAGATCAATCTGCGTTTGTCGTCTTTATGCCCTCAGGTCGCCGCGGGCGTTTCACTGTGGGCACGCCAATTTTAGATTGCGCGCGGCAATTGGGCGTGGACATCGACAGCGTTTGTGGCGGGCGCGGCATTTGTGGTCGTTGCCAGGTCTTGGTCGCCGAGGGTGAGTTCGCAAAACACGGGATCACCAGTCAGCTTGATCACGTCAGCCCACGCGGCGAACCCGAAAACCGATATGATAGCCGCAAGGGTTTGGCCCAAGAACGCCGCCTGAGTTGCCATGCACTTTTATGGGGTGACGTCGTCATCGACGTGCCGCCCGACAGCCAAGTCCACAAACAGATCGTCCGCAAACGTGCTGAAATCCGCAATATCAAGATGGATCCCGCCATTCGACTGCATTACTGCGAAGTCGAAGAGCCGGATATGCACAATCCCCTCGGTGATTTTGAGCGCCTGAGTAAAGCGCTGCGCGAACAGTGGGACATCGAAGATTTAGAAGAGATCGACATCCGCGAACTTCAAAGCCTGCAAAAGGCACTACGCGATGGCAATTGGACGGTGACCGTCGCCGTGCATCGTGGCGTACGAATTACCGGTATCTGGCCCGGCTTCATGGACAAAGCGTATG
>CBFHXC010000009.1:0-62236 GCA_965659695.1 Rhodospirillales bacterium | reverse complement strand
GGGCTGGACATACTTCTATGATAGGCATGGCCCCGGTTCGTCAGAAATTTCTCAAGGGTCGTCTGACCAGCCACGCGCCCACCGACCTGTCGACCTGGACACGGGTCGTCTTTCATGCCCAAGCTCTTGACCGTTGGGATTGAATTAGACTCTAGGATGGGCCCAGAACAAATTTTATTTGGCACTGTGACCATTGGCGCGCGCATTAAGGTGTCCCACTTTTGCGCCCAACCATTTCGATCGTTTAGTCGCCGCTTCACACCAAACTGTCGATGTTCGGTCCAAATGACGTTATTTTCTTCCACCCATTTTTTGACACGGCGGTCCCGTTTGAACGTCCAAAGGTTGCCCGTTTCTTCATGGCTGTGCAGAGATTGTAAATGATGATCGTCATGCAAAGTGGTCAGAATATCGACCACGTCTCCGACGCGAATGGTCAAAAATAACCCTAATTCTTCCAGTTCGGCCGAGAGGCCTGAGAGGGTTTCAGAAACAAATTGCCACTGCCGAGCAGAGGTATCCGGCAGTGACCAATATTCAGGTTCGACAACATACAGCGCAGTCACTGGGCCGCTTGCCGCGGCCATCGATAGGGCGGCGTGATCGACTGTTCTTAGATCGCGTTTAAACCAAACAATATGCATATAATCATTACGTTCTATGCTGTTGCACAGATCAGGCTGGTCAGTTCAATCGACGGTTTTGGCTTTGATCTGAGAAAATTCGAACCGGCGCCATCGGCCAAACTGATCTGTGAAAAGTTTAAGATCGTATCAAGCTATATGAATACATAAATACAGGATACTGACCGTGAGTTTTATCAACGATATTAGGATCGCCCAAGATGACCTCTTGGAGGTACCGCTTCTGAAAGATGCCCCCATCCACACGAAACACCAACTCCACATTTTCATGGAGCACCATGTCTTCGCAGTTTGGGATTTCATGTGCCTTACCAAGGCGCTACAGCACCACGTGGCGCCCTCAGGTTCTGTCTGGATTCCTCCGCAAGACGCGACAAGCGCGCGTCTTGTCAACGAGATCGTGCTGACGGAAGAGAGTGACGTGGGCTTCGGCAATCGCTCCTATCAGTCTCATTTTAACTTGTATGTTGATGCCATGGAAGAGGTCGGCGCCAGCACCGTAGCTATAGGTGCTTTCCAGAGAGTGCTGAGAACTGTGGGTTTCGATACGGCGGCCAACTTGCCGTGTATTCCAGGGGCTGCAGCCCGATTCATGCGTTCTACGCTAGCGATCGCCAACAGCGGCAAACCTTGGTTGGTCTGTGCCGCATTCGCCTTCGGACGCGAGGCCGTCATTCCCAACATGTTCAAGGCATTGCAGCAGAACAAGGCCTTGCAGCTATCGGATTGCCCGGCTTTTTCTTATTACCTCGAGAGGCATATTGAAATCGATGGGGGCACCCAGAACGAAGAAGACGGCCATGGCGCCATGGCCATTCAACTGCTCAACCAGTTGTGCGACGGCCAATCGGAACGTTATGACGAGGCAAGGGCCGTTGCCTTGGACGCCCTGCAAGCGCGGAAGAGACTGTGGGAAGAAGTCTACACGGTATTGATGGCGCCAGAACAATCGCGGTGGGCCTCATAGATGCATCGACACCTCCAGCCACTGACCAAAATGTCGTTCTCGGCGCCGATGGGAAAAAAGGGAAGGGTCCAGATTCTGTTGATGGTAGCAGCAATGGTGTTCTCTTTAAGTGTCACCGCCGCATACGCATGCGGCTGTGATGACGATGAAACCGACAACGCTTGCCTCACGTCGGAAGTCTTCGACATCGTAACAGGGAAATGCATTGTGCTACCGGTATCCTGAGCCGAGATGCCGAGCGGCTTAACATTGAACATAGATGAGCCAGATCCTCCGTTAAATCACAGGCTCAAAGGTCCCAAATGTTTTGATGACGGACAGACACAACCCAACTGTCTCCGACCCCAAGGAGCACACCCGAGGTTTTGCCCTAACGCTAATTGGCGTGTTGGTCCTAACCCCAGATACGCTATTGATACGCTTAATCGATATTGACCCTTGGACAATGAACTTGTGGCGCGGGCTTTTGATGTCGTTCAGCCTGACCGCCTCTTACCTGTTAGTCGCGCGTGGGCAGGCTTGGGCTGGGATCAAGGCGCTCGGCCTCGCAGGCATCGCGGTTGCAGTGATTTACAGTATCAATGCCATAACTTTCGTGCTAGCGATTGATCACACACGGGTCGCCAACGTCCTCATAATCATTGCTTCGACACCTCTGATTGCGGCACTGCTCTCGATCATTTTTCTTAAAGAGCGTGTTGCACTGCCAACATGGATGGCAATCGCTGGGGCGATGGCCGGTGTATCCATTGTCGTTGGGGACGGTGTGCGCACCGGCACATCATTAGGCGATCTGCTGGCGTTGGTCACCTCGATCGCGCTTGCAGTGGCGTTGATTATTATCCGTCACAACAAACATGTGAACATGATCCCGGCAACCGCTGTCGGCGCTTTGATATCTGCGATGATTGCAATGCCAGTTGCTGAACTTTCCCAGTTGGAGGGTGCGCGGCTCGGGCTTATGTTACTGTTAGGTCTCGTGATAATGCCGTTATCTTTCGGGCTGATTACGCTTGGACCGCGCACCATTCCGGCGCCGGAAGTCGCGCTACTTTTACTTTTGGAGACTGTTCTCGGTCCTATTTGGGTGTGGCTTGTGATAGATGAGAAGCCGAGCGAAATGACGCTTGTTGGCGGCTGCGTTGTGATTTCGGCCGTTATGCTGCAGTCGATCTGGCGTTTGCGCGGCAACTAACACTGATAAAAACACAGCGGCCTTTAGAATTCGGGATTGCCAATTGCCGAGTATGCAACTGACCGTCAGTGATGGGAGCGCGTTAACCTGACTTAGTCTGAGCCTGCCTTTTAGATTCTTAGGTGATAGGTGCCATGGTCATCGCCAATGGGTTATCGTGGAATTGCCCGCAACACTGTTGGTCAATATCCTGATTATCAAATTAGTGGAGCGACAATTCGGATGCATTTAAAACACGTCAGTTTCACCCGAATGGAAGATGGCACGAAAGAGGACTATGAGTTCCTAGAAGAACTCGAGAGCGATGCTGCCAAAGGCCTTGCTGATCGTGTCTTGAAGGAATTGCAAGGCACCAAAGACATTTTGGGCGGATATATGATCGACCGCTTTGAACATTCTCTGCAATCTGCAACGCGCGCCTACAGAGATGACAAGAATGAAGAGTATGTCGTCATGGCCCTCTTGCATGATTTGGGGGATGGCTTAGCACCCTACAATCACGGAGAGCTGGCGGCGTCTGTACTTCGGCCTTATGTCTCCGAAGAAACCTATTGGATCGTTAAACACCACGGTATTTTTCAGGCATATTATTACGCCCATCATTTGGGCAATGATCGCAATGCTCGTGATCGCTACAAGGCAGAGCCTTTCTATCAGGCCACTGTAGAATTCTGCGCCAAGTATGATCAGAACTGTTTTGAACCTGAATACGAAAATATGCCATTAGATTTTTTTGAGCCGATGGTAAGGAAAATCTTCAATCGACCGGCATTTACTTACGATCGAAGTTGACTGCCACGCTATAAAGAACGAGGTTTTCTCTCAGCGCTCTGGGGCTGGTGAGGAACGTCAGAGATTACCCATCATAGCTTCGAAGTCCGCGTTCCCGGTGCCAGGTCCGGAAAAGATGTCGTTTCTTTCCCGGGTCATCATTGTCTTCGAAATGGCTGCGATAGTGGGCCAGTTCAATGTTGTTGAGATATTGCATTTGCCCGCGCTCGATCGGGAGTTCCAACCATAGGTCGGGGGAGTTGCCCACCTCTTCCACAGCGTCAAGAGCGTCGATGAGTACAGATTCCATATCCTTTTCGGCCACATTGTATCCCTTGCGGACGAGTTGAACATTCGCCCGAGCTGTCAGCTTATTACCGTCATACCTGAAGAATGGTGCCCACGTGGTTTTTGGTGCGCCGGGAGCATGCTCTGCCTGACGGTCGAAGTGCATCGGTTTGTAGAGACGCTGAAGCAGTTTTGGATGCTCCGCCAGCATCTTGTTGTGGACGGAATAAAGCGAACAGAATCTGCTGACACCACCGCTGACGGCGGGATACTTGCACAAAAGCCCAACAATATCGGGTGGCGTGGCTCCAAAGGCGTTATCCGTGTGGAAAACCAATTCTACATTGGTGAAAGAGCCCCGCACGCCGTAGCCGAATTTTTTTCCGGTGTCTGTCACGTCATAGATCATCGTGCCATCCCATCTCTGCGCAACTGTGCGCCCCAAAAATTGGCCGACAATCCAGAAGACCGATTTCATATCCTCTTCGTCATATTGATCCATGGGCAAAGCATCGACGACAGAAAAGCCCATGCCGTTGTTGAGATTTCCCTCGACCATACCCATCACGGCGCGCAATGCCGGCAATTCAAACTCCTCGGGACTTCTGAGCAACATCGGCAGTGGTCGCGCATGCAGCTCTTCTACCAGACGCGCAATCTCCGATCTGGCAGCATCGCTCAAAGTAACGATCGTTTCTGCCGGGTCGAAGCTTCCTACGAGCCAAGCACGTTTGTCAGTGATCTGTTTATCCAAAACGATCGGCGCTGCTTCTGCGCTGAGGTCGAGAAAATCAAATGGCATATTTAAGAACTCCAACAAAATTAAGAAACCCAAGTCTTGTGACGATGGTAATGGCTCGCTTTTTTCGTCTTCGACCTTAGGAGCAAAGACGGTCAGCTTAACGTTCGCTCCCACAAGAACTAATTTAGATATCAATCTGGTTCTGTCATCTAGATTACATTTGATGGAATTTAATCGCGACTGCGCTCTACGTGCGCGGCCAATTGCTCTCTATTCGCCACCTGAAGTGTGCGACCAGACTGGTTGACTAGGTTTAAGTCGGCAAGCTTTGAGAGAATACGCGATACGGTTGGGCGACGCGTGTTGATGATTTGGGCGAGTTCCTCATGCGTCAAAGGGATTTCCGGCGCTTCCTCGGAGATATTGTTGATATCGGGGGCTGATAGAGCCAAGAGTGCCTGTGACAAGCGCTGTTCCACAGATTGGGTCAACCAATCGCCTACACGATAGTGAAAATCGCTCATGCGGTCTATCAGAAGGCGAACAATATGCATGGCGAAGGATGGGTCGCGATGCATAAAGCGTTCAAAGTCTTCGAGTGGAATTGACAAAAGCAATGCTTGGTCTAAGCAGATCGCATTGGCATCCCTAACCGGGTCGCTGGCGAGCGCCGTCAGTCCCAAAACACTATGTGGTAAATGAATTCGAAGGATAGCCTCTTGTCCTGACGCCCCTATCAGAGTCACTTTGACCCGCCCTTTTATCAGGAAGAAAACACAATTTGCTTCCTCGCCTTGACGGTAAATAAGGTCGCCTTTTTCAAGACTGATTTCATTACCGATTTTAGATAGCGTGATGGCGAAATCGCCTGGGATGCTTGGCTCTAAGCTGCCGATTTTGCCGATGCTGAATTCACGCATATTGGAATCATAATCCTCTGATACGTTGCGGTGGGTTTCGTGCCAATGATTGGCGTTTCAGTCTGTTTATACAAGGTTCCGGTCTTCTGCTTTTGGCTATTAGCTGCCGTCGCCGCATGCCAAGCATATCGTGTCCTATGGAAAAAATAGCGGACTAAAGAGATAACGGTTCCCATTGATGCGTGAAATGTCTCAACAATGCTAAGGACAAAAATTAAAATATTTGAGTCACAGGGCCGCGCCCGGATAAGCACCTGTGATCTCGTAACTGATGTACGACCAACTCGCTCATTCTTTAGTGATGCTGTTTCTATATAAGACACGCCGAACTTGGCGTTGGCGCGATCATCAGGTGATGCTTAGAATGCCCTCAGCATCACTTCAACATGTCTGGAGACTCTTACCTTGCGCATCACAGACGTCAGAGAAATCACCAAGCCCATCTCTTCCCCCATCCGCAACGCCTATATCGATTTTACAAAAATGACGGCAAGCCTTGTCGCTGTTGTGACTGATGTTGAGCGCGACGGGCGGCGAGTCGTCGGCTACGGCTTTAACTCGAATGGCCGTTATGGCCAGGGCGGTCTCATCCGCGAGCGCTTCAAAGATCGAATCCTCGAAGCGGCTCCAGACAGCATGATCAACGAGTCTGGCGACAACTTTGATCCCCACAAGATCTGGGCCGCAATGATGACCAATGAAAAGCCCGGCGGACACGGTGAACGATCGGTCGCAGTTGGCACGCTCGACATGGCGATCTGGGACGCGACAGCCAAAATTGCGGAAAAGCCATTGTTTCGCCTGCTGGCTGAACAGAAGGGGCTGACTGCCAATCCCAAGGTCTTCGTCTATGCGGCGGGCGGCTACTATTACCCTGGTAAGGACGACACGGCGCTACGAGACGAGATGCGCAGCTACCTCGACCGGGGCTACAATGTCGTCAAGATGAAGATTGGTGGTGCCCCCATCGACGAGGATCGCCGCCGCATTGAAGCTGTGCTTGCCGAGATCGGCGCGACCGCTAGGCTCGCCGTTGACGCCAACGGTCGCTTTGATCTGGAAACGGCCATCGCATATGCCAAAATGCTGCGCGACTATCCGCTGTTCTGGTACGAGGAAGCTGGCGATCCCCTCGACTATTCGCTGCAAGCGGCATTGTCCGAGTTCTATCCGGGCCCCATGGCCACCGGCGAGAACCTTTT
Organism: Rhodospirillales bacterium; assembly: GCA_965659695.1. GTDB lineage: Bacteria > Pseudomonadota > Alphaproteobacteria > Rhodospirillales > Casp-alpha2 > UBA4479. The sequence goes on along the minus strand of CBFHXC010000009.1, from coordinate 55,507 downwards.
TTCCCATCAGGACGCGCGCAACCTGATACGCTATGGCGGCATGCGCCCGGATCGTGATTGGCTCCAGTTCGATTGTGCCTTGTCATACGGGCTCGTCGAATACCTGCGGACCCTGGACGTGCTGGCGCAATTCGGCTGGTCGCCGAGCCGCTGCATCCCTCATGGCGGGCACCAGATGTCGCTTAACATCGCAGCTGGCCTGGGTCTTGGCGGCAACGAAAGTTATCCCGACCTGTTCCAGCCCTACGGTGGGTTCCCCGATGGTGTTCGTGTGGAAGATGGCCACATCACGATGCCCGAACTGCCCGGTATCGGCTTCGAGGGTAAGTCAGACCTCATCAAGGAGATGCGCGAACTGGCCGAATGATGTTCTGGTTCTGGGATAGATCAATCAGAGGGCAGAAATTATACTACTTCGGAGGCAGCGCGGTGCCGAGATAGACTTGCGACCACACATAAACTAGACACGGCTTCGTACGCGACCTATCGTAAGGATTAAAGGAGCCAAAGCATGTCGCTTACCCAGCTTGTCTACGCCTCCCACCCTTTTGGATTTGATCAAGCGATGCTCAATGGCATCCTTTTGGATGCGCGACGTTGTAACGAACGCGATGACATCACCGGTGCGTTGATCGCGCGTGGCGATATATATCTGCAGCTTCTGGAAGGCCCTAAAGATAAGGTGCTGGCCGCATATGATCGTATTATTGACGATGATCGGCATGTCGAAGTGAAGCCACTGGTGCAACGCCAAGTCGACGCTCGAATGTTTCCGGGCTGGGCGATGCGGGACGATCCGGCGGAGAGTTGGGTCTGGAGTATTGATGCCGTACAAGACGGCGCAGTAGAACGCGCGACGGAGGGAGAAGTGCTCGGTTTCTTCGAACGTCTGGCGGAAATGGGTGTGGTCTCGCCACGCTGACCCGCGATGCGTTTCTTCTCCATTTTTAGATAGAAATAAGCCAGAGCCTGAAAATATCTCAGGATGTGGTGGCGGCAAAATCAATGAGCAGCCGATTGACGGCTTCGGGTTGTTCCTGCTGCACCCAATGGCCGACCAACATCTCGATACGCTCTATATCCATGGCCGATAACAGTCCCAGAATATCGCGCAGCAGATTGATAAAGCGGAACGATGCCAGATCACCATCGTAATCGGCATCCCACCACCAAGCCAATGCCCAACGGATAACCCCGCTAGGACGACGGCAATGATCGCTGTCCATGTGTAAAGTGACATGCCCACATAGGGCGCAATCAAGCGACCCGCAGCGATCTCCAAGATCAGCGCCCCTGCCGATGTCAAAAAAATCAACGCAGCATACATGCGAGAAACAATCTAGAACTTGGATGAAAAAGGCAATAACCCCATGGCTATATACCCGTCCGCACACGCGTGAATGTCTGCTTCTGGCTGAGGCTGCCATTCTGGGGCGCCGCGTCAACACGTCAGCTTCTGACCCTGAGCGGTAGAATCAAATCGAGACGAAGAACCAAAGAAACCGTGAGTTTGAATCTGATGCTCTCTCGACTATCCTGACCATTATCTAATTGCTCGGCCATAAGTGCAGGAATGTAAGTCGATGAAGTGAAAAATGGGGTAACAATGAAAATTAATGGAGAATGTTATTGTGGTGAAATTGCATTTGAAGCTGAGCTCGATCCAGATCATGTAGGCTTATGCCATTGCACGGATTGCCAGAAACTCTCCGGCTCCGCATTCCGAATGACCGCTCGGGTTCAGGGCAGTACCTTTAGTTTGTTGAGAGGAGAACCCACAAGATACGTAAAAGTGAGTGACAGCGGGAACCGCCGCATTCAGCATTTTTGCGGGAAATGCGGTTCTGATCTCTATGCGACAGACGACACCGATAATCCAGAAATGATCAATGTCCGGACAGGGACAGTCCGTCAGCGGGCGCAGCTTATGCCCAAGTTCGAAGGCTGGTGTGGTTCGGCCCTGCCATGGTTGCCCCGCTTGGAGCATACCGACAAAAAAGTTGGAAACTAGGTATAATTGGAAGCAGTACTTTAACGTAGAGAGCTGACACGAGCTCCACGGATCGGCATTCATTTTCTGGTTCTTGTCGGTGCACCCGCAGCACACCAAAAGCCGAAGGTGTGGAAATTCGAGAGCCTCATAAAGCTTTGGCTAGCTTAGGGTCCAGACTCATTAAAATCCAATAACAGATGAAAGCGGCATATCCAAGACATCGATGTACAAGCACTTCCGTACTAAGGAAGATCTGATCATTGCCGTTCTGCGGTTGCGGGATGAGAACTTCCGCAACTGGTTCTATCGACGCATGGAGGAACTTGGCTCAACGCCTCGTGATCAACTGATCGCCATGTTCGACGCGCTTGAGGAGTGGTTCTCGGAAAGCGGTTACCAGGGGTGCATGTTCATCAAGGCATCATCCGAGTTTCAGGACGCCAGTCACCCGATCCACAAACAATCGGCTGATCACAAACGCATGCTGGAGGACCACATGATCCGTTTGGCTAGGCAAGCGGACGTGTCAGAGCCAGAATTGCTCGCCCGGCAGTTACTGTTGTTAAAGGAAGGTGCGATTGTGACGGCTCACCTCGGGCACACGGAGAACGCCGCGCAAGATGCAAAAGCCGCAGCCCTTCGACTCATTGACGCAAGTGCACTTTAGCAACTCAATGGCATAGTGGTCGCTTTGGCGGTGATGCTTTTTGTTGCTGGGGTCTGCAAAACAAATTAGTGATTTCCGTTCTTGGCTAGAAGTTGCTGTTTTGGGCGCTGCGTCAACACGTCTGCTTTTGACCCAGTGCACACATTTATAACAAGTTGAGTGCAAATTCTGAGGTATTTGATTGCTTCAATAATCAAATGATCGCGCCACGCCTGTATGTTACGCTTACCCCATGAACGATATTTATGATCAGGAGCTGTTCGCCCCACCCGGCACATTTATGGGCTTGGATTACGGTCACGATTTAGAAGGCCGGCGGGCAGCCATCATAGGCATCCCCTACGATAACGGGACACACCCCAGCCGTGTCGGTTCCCGTGATGGGCCACGCGCCATACGTGAGGCCTCGCGGTTGATCCGCCGACACCGTCCGCCGGATGCAGATTTTGATCCCCTTGCGCAACTCCGAGCCATCGACTGTGGTGATGTCAAACTGGTGCCGAGCATGCTTGAAGACGCCGAGGTATCAATTGAGAGGGCGATTGGCCTGATCGCAAATGCCGGTGCGGTGCCAGTCAGCATGGGCGGGGACGGCAGCGTCACCATCGGACAGTTGCGTGCGCTTGCATCGCTTCACCCGGACCTCGTTGTGTTGCACGTGGATTCCCATACAGATGCCAACCCAGGCAAAGGACGCGCCAAGGCTACAGGCAACACGTTCGTCCGCGCCGCCCAGGAAGGATTGATTGATGTTCCGGCGTCGCTGCATCTCGGCATGAGGGGCACCTTCTATGACCCAGGCATCTTCGAGTACGTCAGCGAGCTGGGTTATGGCATGATCTCCTATGAAGAATTGCGGACACGCGGCGTTGACGACATCACCGCGGCGCTGAAAGGGCGCTTTGCCACTCGGCCGATTTATCTTTGTTGGGATATGGACTTCTTCGACCCATCTTGTGCGCCTGGAGTATGTGCGCCAATCCCCGGCGGCCCCAGTGCCAACGAGGGGCTGAGATTGCTGCGCGGCTTATCCGGTCTTTACTTCGCCGGCTTCGATATCAATACCGTTAGCCCACCCCACGACACGCAAGGGATCACTGCACTGCTTGCAGCTCAGGTGATGTACGATTGTCTGGTTTTATTGTGCAACGACCCTAATTCTACGTTTTGACGTCGCCAAACTGAAAAGAGAGAACGAATGATAACAGTGATTGTTAATTTTTCAGCACCAGCAGGAGCAACTGTCGAGAGCATGCGGGACGCCTTTAAGACAACGGCACCCAATTATGAGGGCCTGCCCGGGTTGGTCCGAAAAAGCTACCTGTTCGATCCAGAGAATGGCATTGGCGGGGGCGCTTATTTATGGGAGAGCCGCGAACAGGCCGAGGCTTTCTATGATGAAGCGTGGCGAAAACGCATAGAAGATAAATACGGCTCTCAACCCGTTATCAGCTTCTTTGAGTCTCCGGTTATTGTAGATAATAGTTAATCTCGGCATCGCCCTCGTTCTAGAAGGAGCAGAGGTTAAGGGTATTTTCAAAGGGAGTAATATGCTCAACAGAGTTATCAAGGAGGGGCTGGACCCCACCACAACGGAGGTTTCCGAAATGATGACTCCAGATTCAGTTTACCTTGAGCACACCGACTAGGGCATTGAATGCGTTCGCCTCATGCGAGAGAAGAATATTCGGTATGTGGTCGTGCGCAAAACACTCGACGGCACCTATGGCATCGTTTCCGTTCGAGATTTTCCGAACGACGAAATCTGCGAATTTGATGAAGATCTAAAGTTCGAAGCAAATCTTTGGGAGCAACTCCAAGGTTTGAATTCCAGTGGTCCTCTGACGTCAGGGCTATACCCTAAATCTGGTGACGCCGCTTCTGTCCAGAAGCGGGCATTCGGGACGCAGATGCGTAAACAGAAAGAGCCTATAAATACTTCATAATCGCAATAAGTGCTGCGCGTTTGTTTAAGTCGCTCTCCTCTAGCAAGTTCATTTGTATGTCCGAGTGTCGGGTCGGACCCACTAGATTGCCGTGTTGGATGACTGGCATGTGATGGAAGTGATGCTTTTCCATCAAGTGTAAAACGTCGAGGATGTCGTCTTCTATGCTACAGGTAACAGGATTCTTTGTGAGCAATTGGCTTACTTTTAATCCCGAAATATCACCTGAAACATCGGCCAGTGCCCTGATAAAATCGTGCCTGGAAACGACACCCAACAACTGTCCATTCTCAGAGCAGACGACAACCATAACCCAATGGTTATCCGTCATTATTGCGGCAACCTCAGCGACCTTGTCATTGGGAGTGACAGATATACTCTCGTACTCTTGGTTCCTGATAATTTGCTCTACGGAAATCATGGGATTTCCCCTTATGCATTCTATGTTTCGAGAATGAGCGAGCTTATGAGTTGTCCTGCGAGCAGAGCGATGCTCGATAAAAGCCCAAGAACCGGAATCCCGATCCAAACTGAGAAATGACCTGGTTGGGCATAATCAGTCTTTAATTTTAAAAGAAATAATGAACCATTCATCATTACAAAAATGAAGAGCACGATCCGAGCGGTCCATTCCGCTAAGCCCTGGAGTGGTGCCAGAATTGCGAGAACCAAGACGACCAAACATACTGCAGCAGTCGCCCACAAAGGTGTCCGGGTCCATTGATTGACGCTGCCAAATATAGCTGGGACGCTGCCCTGTTTCGCAAGACCATACAGCACACGTGATGCCATAATGATTTGAATGATTACTCCGTTTAGCGTGGCCGCAATCGCGATCACAGTGATAATCACTGGTGACGCACCAGAAATATGTGCGAAGACAAAACTTAATGGCGCTTCAGAAGCTGCAAGCTTATCAAGTGGAACTGATAGAACCGTCACTGCGGTCACCATAAAATATATTAGAGTTCCAAGGCCCAACGTTAGAAAAATCGCCCAAGCTAGGGTTTTATTTGGGTTTTCCATTTCCTCTGCCAGATTGACGATATCTTCAAAGCCGATGAAGGCAAAAAAAGCTAAGAGCCCGGCACTCGCGACGGCGGCCCATGCCGTCGCATCACCCAATGCAGGTATGATGCGTGGTATCTCTGACAAAATAGATGGGTTATCGGCGACACCTATTGTAACAATCCACAACAGGGCCCCAGCTTCAAAGATTGTGAACAGACTGGCGAACAGAACTGATTCCATAATGCCCCAGGCCGCTATAATGCCCAGTCCCATCACGATGATAACAACGAGCCATGCTGCAGGGACATCAATAAACTCTCGAATATATCCCGTGCTCCCGAGGCTAATTGCAGAGGACGAAACGACACCCGAAGCAATGACGAGGAAGCCGACCGTGGTCGAAAGCCATGCAGATTTGAAACCGGCCCGAACATAAGCGGCTTCACCTGCACTGACTGGAAACCGCGCGGATAACTCAGCATATGAAGCTGCACTAAACGTCATTACGATTGCAGCCACAATAAATGATACAGGAGCGTAAATGCCTGCGCGTGCAGTCGTTGCACCAAGAAGAACATAAATGCCCGCGCCAATTGTCACGCCGAGGCCATAAAGAACAACCAGCGGCAGCGACAAGGTTCGCCGAAGATCAACCATCAGTGCATCCCTTGCCCGTAATTTATGTGTGACAATCAAGTGCTCACACACCATGCATTTTTGCATTGATGTGAATCAACTGTAGGCCCTTGCGCGGGGAGACTCGCAATTACTGCATGCGCGGCCTATCCGGTCTTCACTTTGTCGGCTTCGAGATCTCGACCTTGGCCATGTTTTCCAGCGTACGTGCAAGGTCAGTAACGTCGGCATCGCGGCCCAGTTCTGTCATGCATTGTCTGTACAGGGTGCGAATATTCGAGCCTAACCACATTGGCGCATCGAATAACTCCGCCTCTTGCCGCCATAGTTCCAGGTCTTTTTCGATGATGTGCATTGCAGCGCCATAATCAAACGCTCGGTTCAGAACGTGATTGGGAATTTTGACTTCCGTCGCGGTGTTACGACCTGACGAGGAATTTATGACTTCGATCATTTGTTCAGGATCTAACCCGGCCTTCGCACCCAAAGTCATCGCTTCGAGCGCAATAGCAAGGTTGCCAAATGAAATGATGTTATTCGCCAGCTTCATCGTCTGTGCTGCGCCAGGTTTTTCACCAAGATAGGTCGCCTTGCCAGCGATAACTTCAAATATTGGCTCCAGGGTGTCGAATGTCTCCTTATCACCCGAGCACATGATGCCGAGTGTGCCTGCGCTTGCACCGGGTGGGCCGCCAGAGATCGGGGCATCGAGAAAAGCTCTACCTGATTTCGAGAGGGTGTCAGCAAGTTCAACCGAATAGGCACTGCCAAACGTGCCAAAATTGACATAGGCCCTGGCCCGGTCTCCCGCCAAAACGCCATCCGTGCCAAATACAACGTCTTTTGCCGCGGCTTCGTTTGGAAGGCAGGAGATGACGATATCGGCTTGGTTTGCAGTCTCTCTCGCTGTTTGCGCAACGCTTGCCCCCCGTTGCGCTAAAATATCGGTGGCTACTTTGTCAGTGTCACACACCACCAAATCGTAACCAGCATTTACTATATTGTTGGCCATGGGGCGGCCCATTGCGCCTATGCCAATAAATCCAAAACGCATGTATTCCCCCCAAAAATCGATCAAAACTCAGCATATCAAAGAAGCAAATTTATTGCTTTTAAAAGTTACGTTGGCGCTGCCTACCTCTATCCATGTAACGCTTGGGCTTCAGTTGACGTTGTAAGCTTCATAGAATCTGCGCGCATACCTTCGCGCGTTAAATCCTCAATCTGTCCTTGATGGGATGTGAACTTCTCTTCACCCTAAACTAAGTTGCCATCGTATACACGGTAAAACAATCATGCATCTTGATAAATATGGTTTGTCTTAAAACAACAAACAGCCGGAATTAAAGATTATGCCCTGATGACCCAATCCAACATCATCTGCAAAACTTAACAAACGGAGACGAGCAATTTCTGCATGAGACCGCTGAGGCACATATGGTGACAAGCATCCCCACGGCGCGGATGTGGGCCAGTGGATACGCGTCGGTCAAAAACATCACGCGTCCGTTTTGGACAGACAGCGTTCAAGGCTGCCGCATCCTATTCGGGTTCGTCTATGATCAGAATCAAGGCGCAGCGAAATTTTCTGAGGTATGCCATAATAACAAAGGACAGCTTTAGGGGAGAACAAAATGTCATTGCACAAATTGGCGGACGAAACGGCACGGGAAATAATCCAAACATTGGGCCACGATACGGATCGATTGGACGAAGTCTCCTCGGTTGTGGAGGGGGCCTTAAAAAAAGCTATTCAGGGAACCAAGGAGGGATGCGTCGAGACGGTGAACTTATGTTGCAGCGCTGACCAAGACTTGGCACATAAAATCTCGGAGGAGTTAGGCAAAAAGGAGCAGGCGTTGATCGCCAATCTGAGCAGCCTCCGATAAAAAATCCAAGCATCGTCCTCTCCCCCTATAAGGGGGGAGAGCTTAGGTGAGGGGGAAACAGAAAAAAGACCGCTTCAATATCCATGCGACTCTATTTTTTGGGAGACAAACGTGTCTAATCAAAAAGACAGACAAGTTGTCTCAAATTAGTGTCTAGTTTGGGTTTAGCTAAAAGATTCCCCATGAGCATCAACGATAAGCGGGTTCGATGATCCTCCCCCACTAAATTTCTTCACTGTCAGCTCCAGCCGGAGCCTCACTCAGATGGCTCAGCGGTGTTGAGTTGAATGGTCAGTGAGAAAAATTTTCTATAATGGTAATCTTCGTCGACATTTAGTCGTATCTCAGCAAAAGGCTATCAACGGCCGTCGCCAAATACCAAGCCCATCTTCTCCTAAAAGACTGATAACGGACTGATCTGAGAAATGTCTCATGATTGCTAAGGACCAAAGTTAACCTACTCAGGCCACAGCGCCGTGCCTGGATAGAACTGCGACCATGCAAACCAGAATGCTTCGTGACTGCCGAGGTCCGTGCCGTCTGCATCTATCGCCCTGACACCGCCCGCGTCGAGTTTTAGGTTCACATTCTCAAAGCTAATTTCTTCCCCTTGTTTGAGCGCGGCGAGGGCTTTGGTCCGATGAAAGGCCACAGGTTTGCCAGACGCCGTGATCGCTCCAATGACATCTTCATGAACCGACAGGCGCGGGTCGACATCGCCAACTGGGAAAATCGGCCCCTTGGCATCTCTATTATTGCGGAAATCAAAGTTGCGCCCCAGTGATAGCCTCTCGGCCAACACGGTGGTTTCGGGATGGGCTTTTTTCCATGCGCCCCAGTTGGTGGTAATCACGGTGGCTTGTTTCAGTTGCACGTTTTTCTCGGCCAGTGGTCCCGTCACGGCTGTGCCCAGAAACGTGTCGAACACGGAAAACGTATTGATGTCGAACATCACTTTGTTAGAGCGGATCAACAACCCGGATGTCCGCAGGATGGGACGCGCAACGCCCTCGGGTACGTTGTCCGTGAAGTATGCCTGGGCCGCGCCACACAAGGTGCAATAGGGGATGCCCAAATCTCGACCGCCCAGTGTATCGTTGACCATTTCGCGCACTTCCAAGATCTGGTGCGGATAGGCGCGGTGTTCGCCGTTGATCGCGATCCCAAACACGATGTCGTCATCTTTCAGCCACGTCGCATCTTCGGCGTTGGTAACTTCGGGGTTGTCGGCTGCGGGAATGCAATCACACAATTGGTCCGTTGTGTCGTAGGGTCGATCATCGATCCGCACACCGCCCCATGACACCAGACGCCAATCGATATCCCCCTCAATGAATATTCTGTCCCAGCCCGGCACGAAATGTGTGAAGATGGCGCGTTTGGCCTCTAGGTATCCGGGATAAGAGGGAATATCCCAGGCGATCAGATGATCGGTGATTTCGCCCCACCGCTGATAGGTTCGGAGTTCAATCTGCAACAATTTTGCGGCGGCATTGGCGAGGGAGTTATCGAAACTCTGTCGCCAGGTAAATCGCATCATGTCACTGATGATCCAGGCCAGTCGTGGGTCTTTGGAGTTGGCGATTTTCTCTAGCGCATCGACTTGTTCGCCGAGCCAGGTCGAGGTTTCGAGGCTATCGATAAAGACGACGCGCACGGCAGCTTGTAGCTCTTCGGATAGGGGACCTTCTGGGATTGTTGGCGGTTGGCCAAATTGCTCGATCACATAGTCGGGCAGCGGTGCAGCCTTCTCGGCGTTCGCAGTCCCGGAAAAGATCAGCGACATCAGCACCAATGATGTGGTCAATAAAGTGCGGCAGCGCGCGCTAGATACGGATGTCATCAATGGGCCTCTCGCGTGATTGTTTTGAGCTTATCCGCGATCATGCGGACAACCGCGATCACCATGATCTACGGTTCCATAATTTCAGCTGGATTCCAGATGGGTCACCAATCACGTTGCATCACCAAACGGTGATCTCGACTGATGCCCGCCCTTGCTGACAGGGTTCCAGGTCGGTCAAGATAGCGCGGTTTCCAATTCCGAGGCAGAAGGGAGTTTCCGATGAGGTTCAAAATGTTGATGGGTGTTGCCGTCCTGGGCCTCTTCGTCCTGCTGCAAGACGCCAAGGCCAATGATGCCATACTTTATGAATTTGATGGCTCCTTTGAGGATGCGACTTTCCTGACCAAGGAGGCCATCATCGGTCAGGGATTGACCATTGATTACGTCAGTCACGTTGGCGACATGCTGGCGCGCACCAAGGATGATGTTGGCAGCTCTAAGGACTTATTCCAAAACGCCGAGGCTTATCTTTTTTGTTCAGCTGCGATTTCACGCCGGGTGATGGAAATAGATCCCATGAACGTTGCCCACTGTCCGTACAGTGTGTTCGTCATTCAAATGCCAGGCGATCAAACGACAGGCGATGACGGAAAGATTTTTATCGGGCACCGGGATTTACCCGATGGGGCGATGCAAGAAGTTGAGGATTTGCTTCGAAAGATTGCCGAAGAAGCGACAAGCTTTTGATCATCCATCACAGCCAACCTTTTCCCAACGCGCCATCGTAAATCAGTTTGATTCCTGCGACAAACAGCAACACGTAGCAGACTTTATAAAAGGTCTCTGTATTGATGTATTTGATCAGCGTCCAGCCGATCCACACGCCGAGCGGAACCGCTGGCATGAGCACAAGGCTAGTGCTGAGGTTCTCGGTCGAGAATTGTCCGAGCCACAGATAGGGCCAGATTTTGATCTGATTGACGATAAAGAAAAAGTATACGTTGGTGCCGACAAACACCCGTTTGTCGAGACGCTGCGGCAGCAGAAACATCTTCACCGGGCCGCCACCCGCATGTGCGACGAAGCTGGTAAACCCAGAAAGGGTGCCACAGAACGCACCGAACCAGCGTCCCCAGCGTGATTCAGAACTGATTGGGGCCTGCTGCACGAAATAGGTTAGTGCAAAGATTAGCGAAAGCACGCCCAGCATCAACCGGATCGCATTATCATCAAGATGTCGAAACGTCAGGGCACCGATGCCGATGCCAATAACGGCACCCGGTACCATTGCGATCAAATATTTGCGGTGCCAATCACGGCGATAGCCCCAGACATTGATCAAATCGATGGTGCATAGAATGGGCAGCATGATCGCCGCCGCGGCAACAGGCGAGACGAAAACCGCCATGATCGGCACGGAAAGTTGCCCCAGCCCACCGCCGAGACCACTTTTCGAGATGCCGGTGATGAGCACGGCGAAAAGCGCGGCGGCGATAAAGACCGGGTCAAAAGTCATTTCGAACAAGGGGCAGGGCTTTCTGATTGCAGGATTGCTTATGGGGCCGAGTGCACAACGTGAAATAGATAAATGTGAATGCTTGTGAATTATAGGGCGCTCAACTGCGAGGACTAGAGATTTATTGATGATATGCAGGCTCTACCCGAATTTTTTAATCGTGTGGTCTATACGCGCATATTGTATCCGCGAGGTCACCTCGCAGGGCCCGCGCTACACCAAAATCGCCCTAAAACCGCAGTTAACGTCATAAGTGGACGCTTATGCAGCGCAATATAAGCGTATCGCCAATAGTTCTTTTTCGATTGTGGGCTTAGAGAAGAAGTCATTCCAGCAACACAACCGTCTAAGGAAAAAGTAAATGTCTAAACTAGTTCTAGCAGCGATCGCAGTGAGCATCTTTGTCGTTCAGCCTGCCGCAAGTAGTGGTTTTCCAGAGAATGAGCGCCATTTGTACGTGGCGTCGAGTGATGAAGTGCGTACCAATCAAGTGCCGCAAGGACAGCGTATCTCACTCGAAGAAATTCGCGCACAATTGGAGGCCCAGGGTTATCAAATCCAGCGGATAAAGCATGACGATCATTACGTCGAGGCCTATGCCACAAAGGATGGTCGGCGGTGGGAACTTGAAATCTCCCCGACAGATGGCCGTATTCTCAAAATCGAGGCCGAGGATTGATTGAGAATGAACACGCAGAGTGAACAGAAAGACGGTCCCAACTGGGACCCGATTGTCAGGGTTACCCATTGGGGAGTCGCATTGGCGGTCCTCCTCAATGGATTAATTACCGAAGATGGTGGTCAGATACACGTTTGGGTTGGGTATGCCGCATTAGCATTGTTGGTTCTTCGCCTTGTATGGGGATTTTTGGGAACTGAAGAAGCGCGCTTCTCATCTTTTCCGCCAAGCATTAAGGGCGCCAAAAGCCATTTTTCAGATGTGTTGGCCGGGAGACACCAAAGCCACAAGTCGCATAACCCTGTTGGCGCCCTGATGGCATATGCGCTTTGGGGCACTTTGCTAATTGTCACCGCAACGGGTATTGCGATGCACGGATCCCCATTCGTTTCGCCCACTGCACAGGTCGCCGATCCTAATCCTGTGGTATATTATGTTTCAGATAATGGTTACAAACATCATGATGACGACGAATATGAGAGTCATGATAGCGAGGAGGTCATGGAGGAAATTCACGAGTTTTTCGCGAACTTGCTGCTTATATTGGCTGCTTGCCATGTGGGGGGAGTCGCATTTGAATCCATGTTATCAAGGCGGAATCTTGTCCGCGCCATGATAAGTGGAACAACCGAGCCGAGGAGTCACTGACATCGCAATGCGCTTAACGAAGCCGGCAAAAATTAAGTCACTTGTTTTCCTGCTGATTATTCAGGCGATGGCAGCAGCATTTTTCGTCGGTGATGTCATTGCTGACCTGACATTTGATGGCTTCGATGCCCACCTGATCCTTGAAGCTGTGGTTTCACTTGCACTTGTATTCGGCCTATTGTTCGGTATCCGTGAAGTTCGCCGCACAATTGAAAGCGCAAAACGTAACGAGGAAGCCCTTGCTGTTGCGAGGGGCGCACTCGCAGAAGTCATGGAGAGTTATTTTGATGCTTGGCAACTGACGTCAGCTGAGCGAGATGTCGCAATGCTGGCGGTGAAGGGTTGCGACATCAACGAAATTTCGATGTTAAGTGGCGTGGCGCACGGGACCGTTCGGGCTCAACTCTCTCGTGTTTATTCCAAATCGGGCGTTTCCAATCGGACAGAACTGATCTCGATATTTATTGAAGATCTTATGGGGCAGGCTGCCATCGAAGCTGATCAGAGTGGGCCCGCTGTCCCGAAACATGCTGAGGAGAACCGGTCTACCCGCGCAGGGCCTTCTGCACCGTAACCTCAAGTTTATCCAAAAACTGCGCCCTATCGCGTTTTGAAAACGGCGCCGGGCCGCCGGTGATTTCCCCGGTTTCGCGCAAACCTTGCATCAGAGTCCGGGTGGCCAACGCCATGCCAATGGCGTCGGTGGTAAACAACTCGCCGTTCGGCTTGATGGCCAGGGCGTCTTTCTCCAAGCACCGGGCGGCAAGGGGAATATCGTTTGTGACACAGATATCGTTCGCCGAAATCTCGTCGGCAATCCAATCATCGGCGGCGTCGGCCCCTTGTTCGACGATCACCAATCGCACACGGGGATTCTGCGACGGACGCAATCCACCATCGGTGACCAGGATGGTATCCAGGTTGTGACGGGCGGCGACACGCTCGACCTCGTCCTTGACCGGGCAGGCATCGGCATCGACGTAGATGATGGTCACGCTGATACAGACCCTGAACCCGATGATGTCAGGTCTTTGATTTTGGTCACGAGGTCGTCGTTCACATCAACGCCATTGGCCTCGTTCCCCGCACGATATCCCATGCGGCGCGCCCCCGGCAGACGTGTGCCGTCGATCCCCAAATAGCGGGCAAAGAATGCCTCGCCATGATCCAACCAATTGTCGCCACCCATTTTCGCAGGGTCGATGGTGAGCAAGAATTCACCACCCCGCGCTGGGCCGCCATCTTTGTTGTCGGCTTCGCCCGCTTCGAAACTGAACGGCTGACCGATGACGCCTGCGGCCAACAGCTCGATCATCATGGCGATCCCTGATCCTTTATAACCGCCGAACGGCAGCAACTGTCCGCCGTCCATGATCGCACTGGCATCGGTGGTGGGATTGCCATCTTTATCCAGGCCGACGCCTTCGGGGACCGCGTGACCATCGCGCGCCGCCACCATCACCTCGCCCCGTGCCATGGCGGCTGTCGCCATATCAAAGACCATCGGTGGCTTGTCGCCGCGCGGCCAGCCAAAGGCCAGCGGATTGGTGCCATAGATCGGCTCCTTGCCGCCAGCGGGGGCCACGGTCGGCATATAGGCGGTGCAGGCAAAGGCCACCACACCGGCCTTGGTTAAAGACTCGATCTCAACCCAAAGGGCCGAGAAATGGTGAATGCGGGACATGCCGGCCATCGCGATGCCTTGCGATTTGGTGGCCTGGATGAGCGGATCACGTACGGTGGTCAACGCCAGCGGTGCGAAACCGCCATGGCCATCGGCGCGCAGCATCGACGGGGTGACGTGCTCAATGGTCGTCCTGGCGGCGCCATCCACTTTGCCGCTGCGAAGCGCTAGGACATATCCAGGGATGCGGAACAATCCATGCCCGGTTGCGCTGTCACGTTCCGCTTGCGTGACCGAGTTCGCAACGGCGGTTGCGTTTTCATGGTCGCATCCGTTGGCGGTTAAACAATCATAGGCGACGTCATGGACGTCGCGCATCGACATATGCGTCATGAATGGTTGTGCTTAATCGCGAACAATAAAGACAGATTGCTTGGCGTGACGCATCACGCGTGCCGCGTTGGGGCCCAGCAAGTAATCCTGCAATGCCGGACGGTGCGATGCCATGACGATCAGATCGCAATCATTCTTTTCGGCCACACGCAAGATTTCGTCATAGATCACGCCCTGTGCGATATGGCTTTTAACGGTCGCGGTGGTCTCGATGTGACTGGCGACGTATTCCTGCAACTTTTCGCCACTTTCTTTAAGGGCTTTGTCCAAGAAACCTTCTTCGAAATAAACCCCGACTAACGACATGCCAAAATCGGGCACGACGGTCATGACGTGCAACTCAGCGCCGTTTTGTTCTGCAAGCATGATCGCCGTTTGTTGCGCCTTGAGTCCGCTTACCGATTCGCCCAAGTCGACTGGTAATAGAATGGATTTATACATGGCATGTCCCCTCCAGGAAATTAGGCCTGCATCATACTCAATCCCATACACTGCCGAAAGGTCGTAAAGCCCCTGACTCCGAAATGTCACGGAGTCTCATTGCAGAGAAGCAAGTCTAGGAAATCAGTCCGGAATGTCGCTCACGGACTGCGCGACAATGGCGAAGCGATCGGCGAGGGCCGCCAGCGTGGCATCATGAAGAACCTGGGCTGGGACATCTGGTGCCCCGGCGGCACCCGGCAGATCGCGGGTCGCAATTGCATCGGCTATCAAAGTATTGCGAAACCCAAAATCGAGGGCCGCGCGTGTGGTTGCGCTGACGCACATATGGGTTTGAAAGCCAATGATGATCAAATTGCGGCGTCCGATTTCTTGCAAACGCGCTTTTAATGTTGTTCCGGCAAATGCATTGGGTAACGCCTTTAAGATCACATCTTCTTGTTGGCGCGGCGCAACTCGGTCTTCAATCTGACCGCGTTCGTGATCAAGATCAAATGCCCCACCCGGGTTGCCGTGATGTTGAATGTGAATGATGGGCGCGTCCTGATCGCGGAACCGTTCCAAAATAATTTTGGCGGCTTCCATCGCAGCATCAACACCGACCAACGGCAGTGCGCCGGTGACATATTCGTTTTGGCAATCGATCAGAATCAATGTGGATGTAGAAATCGCGTTCGGCGCTAAGTCTGCACCGCCCATTTCAAGAAGTGTTTTTGGCATGTGATCATCCGAGTTTGAATTAACGTGGTGGAATTCTAACCGATATGAATGCGGTGTTTGAGATCAAATACCGGCTCCACTTTAAACAACTGTGCTTTGAGTTCAGCCAGAATGCTTTTCTTTATCTAGGGGAATGACGTTGGATGTCGATGACACTTCATTACGCTCGGGTGGGAATACAACCCGAACCTGCGTGCCGCTGTTAACGGTGCTGGTCACGGAAACCGTTGCGCCATGCAACTCAGCAAGGCTTTGTACGATGTGTAACCCAAGGCCCGTGCCTGCACTTTGACGATGCGCCGGTCTGTCTATCTGATGAAAAGCCTCGGTAATGCGATCCATTTCTTCAGGTGGGATGCCAATGCCATCGTCGGATACCATAATCTCGACACCCCCATCGATACTGGGCGCCGCTGACAATCGAATGCCATCTCCGTCACGAGTGAACTTGACGGCGTTTGAAAGCAGGTTGGTCAAAATTTGTTTGAGCGCCCGTGGATCGGCAATCAGGTTTGGACAGCCCGGACGCATGCTGGCGCTAATGACCTTTTTCGACGCATTTGGATAACCACGGATGATCTGCAGGCATTCGGTAAACAGCCGTTCCATGTCTATCTTCGTATCGTTTAACTCGACCTTACCCGAAGCGATCTGTGACACTTCAATCAGGTCATTGATGAGCGACATTAAATGTGACCCACTCGCATAAATATCTTCGGCATACCCTTTGTATTGAGGGTTGCCAATATTCCCATATAACTCTTGTTTGATGACTTCGGAAAACCCGATGATGGAGTTCAGCGGTGCCCGCAATTCATGGGACATACTGGCGATGAATTCGGATCTCAGCTGATCAGCCTCCACGGCGCGTTTCACAGCTTCGGCCATGGACTTCTCGGCTTCCTTGCGCCCCGTAATATCACGGAATGTATAAATGTGATATGTGCGCCCGCGTTTGCGGCGCTCGTGACGGGTTTCCAATGGCGTCAGGACGCTTTGGGTGATAGCCAATTCCACGTCGAGTTGATTGCCATCAGCGCGGGTGATGATAGTCTCTGCGATTTGAGAATTTCCATCAGGATTGGCGAAGTCGTCAGGCAGTCTTAAAAGTGCCTCGCGCTCGCGGCCAATTGCGCCTTCGATGGTCCAATTCAACATTTTCGCGGCCGTGGGATCAATAAAGTAAACACAGTCGCGTTCGTTAAACACCACGACACCATCAAAATTTGTCGTGATGATTGATTTCATCAGCTCGTCGCGCTCGCGGGCTTCAAACGCTTGCTTGAAAAGATTCCGAGAGTTTCTGTTCAGTCGAATTTAAGAGGACACGGCTAACGCGAGCATGACGGAGAGGCCCGCACTCCCGAGGGGCAGTTGCCACGTAGAATAGCAGAGCGATGTGACGAATAACCCGATCATGGCAGCCGTGGTTGTCACCGCAATGATCGTATTGGTTTTGCCACGGAACATGAGAAAAATGCTGGTAAATCCAAGAAACACGAGAAGCGCGACCAGGAGATTAACAATGGGCGATGGCTCGGTGATCAATCTTCCTTGAACCAGGGCCTCACCCGTCAGCGCATGCAATTCAATCTTGTGTAGAGTGCCATAAACAGGCACCAACGCTGAGCCTCCGGCAAAACCCTCGGTGGAGCCGACAAAGATATACTTGCCCTTAATTTCCGATGTGGGAACTTGGCGATTTAAGATATCGTTATATGAATAAGTGGGTATCGAATCTGGATTGATCGAGAAATCCAAGCGGAACTGTTGCGGTTCCGTTGTTTTGCTTTCAACTATTTTGCTTGCGAACGATTGAATGACGCCGTCCCGCCACGCGTGCACCAAATGGTTCCCGTGAACATGCCCATGATCATCGAGATGGAGGTGAACCCCACCCAATTCTGCGACGGCTGAAAGCGCTGGAAACGGCTCTTGGAAGTTGAAGTTGTCATCGCTACTAAGCGTATGTTCCGATGTTGCGGACAAGACCAAACGACCGGTCGCATATTTTGCCGCCTCAATCAGCTTGGAATCAACATTTGCATCGGATGCTTCGCGAAAATCGAAGTTCATGCCGATTCGCGCTGCACCGGCATCGGTAAGAATTCTGATTACATTTGCATGTTGTTCTCGCGTTGCCGATTGACCGCCCATTGCCGCCCGCGACTCTTGATCAAACGCGACAATGATGACGTCGCCGGATGCGGGGCGCTCATGTACATCAAAAACAATGTTTGCCAACCCAGTGTTCAGCGAATGTAATCCCCCTGTCAAAAAGCCGATGACAAGCACTAGGGCACCGGCTGCAATTACCAGCTTGTTGTAGTTCTTGAGAATTTTGTCCTGCCAAAATCTAGCCCCTCTAGTGGAGAGCTGTGGCGCTGGGGTCGTGCTGTCGATCATATGGTTCGAGGCCGAGTCTCAGTAACGGGTTGAAAGAGTCTCAATATTAAACCCAAAGATAACGAAAAAGTAGCAATTTGTCTGTACGCAGAAACCGAGGGTGAGGTTAGATTAACCCATTAAAAAGATTCAGGAAATTCGCGCGCCAACGCGTTCAAAATGCGGGTCCGAACAGGGGGATCGGTATCGGGCCGGGCGAAACTTTGCCCGGTCACACGCTCATACAATGAAATGTATTTGTTGGAAAACGTGATCAAGGTCTCTCCAGGGATGGTCGGCAGCGGATCGGTATAGGGGTTGCAGCGTTCGCGTATCCATAGACGCAGAAACTCTTTGTCCAGGCTGACAGGTTCTTCGCCCGCCTGATGGCGTTCTGGATAAAGGGCTGCATCCCAATAGCGACTGGAATCCGGGGTGTGGATTTCGTCGGCGATGGTGACGACACCATTTTCATCCAACCCGAACTCATACTTTGTGTCGACAAGGATCAGACCGTTTTGTGCTGCGATGTCGCGGCCGCGTTCAAACAGTGCCATGCTTTTAGCGGCGGCTTCGTCCCATTGCGCTTGGGTCAGCAAACCTTGTTTGACGATTTCGGTTGCTGTGATCGGATAATCGTGTGCGCCCGCCTCGCCCTTGGTGGTCGGCGTGATGATGGTCGCGGGCAGCTTGTCGTTTTTGCTCAGACCCTCGGGCAGGGTTTGGCCGTATACATCGCGCTTGCCCGCGTTATACATGGTCCAAATGCTGGTGTCGGTAGTGCCGGTGATGTAATCGCGAACCACCATTTCGACCGGCAACATATCCAGCCTTTTTGCGACGATCACGTTGGGGTCGGGATAGTTGATGACATGGTTTGGGCAGATATCGGCGGTTTGTTCGAACCAAAACGCCGCGGTTGCGGTCAGCACATGACCTTTATCAGGTACCGCAGCCAACACGTGATCGAAGGCCGACTGACGATCCGTTGCGACCATGACTCGTTTGCCGTCCGGTAGATTGTAGCTTTCGCGGACCTTGCCGCGCTGAAATCCGGGCAGTTCAGGAAATTCGGCATCATCTAGGACATTGTCCAGGCGGCGTTGATCTTCGGGGCTAAGAGTCATAGTCGCGGAGTATAGTCAGCGCAGAAACAGGATCAAGATGATCCCAATGATGACGAGCAGAATTCCGGCGACCTCCAATAGTGTGCTCTTTTCACGAAAGAACACGATGGAGGCGATAAAGGTGAACACCAATTCGATCTGTCCGACCGCCCGCACAAGGGCAGCGTTCTCCAACGTGAATGCCGTGAACCATGCGATGGAACCCAATACGCCAGCGATGCCGACAGCGCCTGCCCACTTCCAATTTTTGATACACTCAGTTATCTGACCAGGTTCACGCCATAGTAAATAAATACCCATGATCACGGTTTGGATGACCACTGACACCGCCAATGTGAATGCGGCAGGCATGACGAAGCCATCGTAATTCAGTTCCAACGCGGCACCGCGAAAGAACACAACTGAGCCCCCCAAGAACAACCCGGATGCGAGTCCAATCACTGTCGATTTTTCAGTCAGGCCTGTCAGCAATGTACGAAAAGTGATGTTGGTTTGTGCGACCGACAGCGCCATCACACCGACAACGCTGACGGCAATCGCAAGGATCGCACCGATGGTAAGGGTGTCGCCTAACAGCAAAAACGCGATCAGCGCCACCTGTGCAGTTTCCGTTTTCGAAAACGTGGTCCCAACGGCAAAGTTCCGAAACGAAAATAGCCATACTAATAACGCGGTGAAGATGATCTGTGATGCGCCACCCAGAATACAATACAGGATGAAGTTACCCTGGATTTCCGGGAGCGGGTGCCCCGCAAATTCGTGCAAGCCCCAGACATAGACAAGCGCGAACGGCCACGCGTAAAAGAACCGCACATAGGTCGCACCACCGGTCGAAAGCTTACCTTTTAGATGCTTTTGCAATGCAGATCGCAGGTTTTGGCAAAACGCTGCCAAAATCGTGATCGGAATCCAGATTTCCATAATGTCGCCCCCTAGGGACGCAATGCGTAAAGTATCATCCCCTTAGCGCACATTATGTGGGCCGTCACCAAGCCAGTAAACACGTGAATTGCGTTGCCTCGTTTGCGATATGGGCAAGGTGGCTTTGATTGGGTGGACTGGGCTTGGCCCCGGTGGTGCGCGTCCCTATCTTTGGACCATGACGGTGCATTTCTTTCCCAAATTTATTGGCAGCGAGATTTATCGCGATAGCTCTTATGGCAGCGGCCATCCGCTGGCGATCCCGCGTGTCTCGTTGACCATCGATTTGATCCGCGCCCTGGGCTGGTTCCCGGATGGCGCCTATGTCGATAGTCCGCGCGCCGACACCAATTATCTAACCCGCTTTCACACGCCAGATTACGTCGCCGCCCTGATCGATGCCGAGGCGACGCAGGATGCACCCGACGAAATCCGCACACGCCATAATATAGGGATCAACGGCAATCCGATCTTTCCGGAAATGTTCAAGCGTCCGGCGACGGCGGCGGGGGGCGGGCGTTTGGCCGCAGAATTGGTCGCCGATGGAGGGGCCGTCTATAATCTGGGCGGCGGGCAACATCATGGCCGACCGGATCAAGCCAGTGGCTTTTGCTATTTCAATGAACCGGCGCTGACCATGGGTGTGTTGTTAGAGCAAGGTTGCGAGCGCATCTTTTATTTGGATATCGATGCCCACCACGGCGACGGAGTCCAGGATGCTTTTCACGATGATGACCGCGTGTTCACAGTCTCGATCCACGAGGGTGGGCGCTGGCCGATGTCGCGCAAAGACGATAGCGCATCCCAAGTGGGTGGTCTGCATGATCGCGCGGGTGGGATGGCACGTAATATTCCTGTGCCGCCAGCACTCAACGATGACGAGTTTGAGGCGATCATCAATGGTGCTGTGCTGCCGTTGATTTCTGATTTCAGCCCCGATGCGATTTACGTGCAGTGCGGCGCGGATGCCTTGGCCGATGATCCGCAAAGCAAACTGGCGCTGTCGAACCATGCACTGTGGCGCGCGGTCGCGCGGGTTGCCGACCTATCGCCCCGCCTGATTGTATCGGGCGGCGGCGGATATAATCCGTTCAGTCTGGCGCGCTGCTGGGCTGGGGTGTGGGGCACGATGGCTGGGTTCGAGATTCTGGATCATTTGCCTGATAATGCCCAGCAATTGCTGCGTGATGTGACCTGGGCCCATCGGCGGGGGCGGACACCGCCGGATCATTGGTATACAACCCTTGCCGATCCGCCTCATCACGGCCAAATACGAAGTGACGTCAAAGATGGCATCAAAGCCACCTTGATGCCGTGACCCCGGATGTCCTGCGCCCTATGATACAAAAACTGTTTTCCATTTTCAGAAGTGAGCCTCTCACCCCCATGACCTCCAAGACCACCGCACCCAATACGCCGCCGAGCGCCCAAAAAATCCCGCACGAGATCACCATCCACGGCCAGACCCGCGTCGATGATTATGCTTGGCTGAAGGATGAAAACTGGCAAAAGGTGATGCATGGTCCGAGCGTTCTGGACGCAGATATCCGCGCATACCTGGAGGCAGAAAACGACTACACAGCGGGTTGGATGAACGATACGCATGAGTTGCAGCGCGCGCTGTATAACGAAATGCGTGGCCGCATCAAAGAAGACGACTCGACCGTGCCTGACCCCGATGGGCCCTATGCGTATTACGTGCGTTACGTCGATGGCGGCCAGCATCCGAAATATTGCCGCCGCGGTCACGATGTCGATGCGGCCGAGATGATCTTGCTGGATGGCGACACAGAGGCCGAGGGATCGGACTATTACAAGATCGGTGCATTCGGCCACAGTCCGGATCATATGGTCGGCGCGTACGCCGAAGACCGAAACGGATCAGAGATTTTCCGGATTAAGTTCCGTCGCTTGGGCGACGGGGCTGACCTGGACGATGTGATCGACAATGCCAGCGCCGATTTCGAATGGGCCGAGGACGGCAAGACGCTTTTCTATACGGTCCTTGATGAAAGTCATCGCCCGTCCAAGGTGATGCGCCACGTGGTGGGCACCCCGACCGAAGATGACGTCATGGTATTCGAAGAACCCGACCCCGGCTTTTTTATTGGCTTATCAAAAACCGAAAGCCGCGCGTTTATTCTGATCGATTGCCACGATCACGAAACATCCGAAGTCCGCATGATCCCGGCCGAGGCCCCTGAACTGGAACCGATCATGATCGCGCCGCGCGACAATGGGACCGAATACAGCGTGTCCGAGCACGAGGGGCGCTTGATTATCTTAACCAATGCCGACGGGGCCGAGGATTTCAAAATTGTTGCTGTACCGGTAGAGGACCCGGGCCGCAAAAACTGGCAGGACTTGGTCCCCCATCGTCCCGGCACATTGATCGTCGGCCACGAGGTTTTTAAGGACTACATGGTCCGGGTAGAGCGCATCGACGCGCTGCCCCATATCATCGTACATCAGTGGGAAAGCGGCGAAGAATACAGCGTCAACATGGACGAAGAGGCGTATTCTCTAGGTCTGCAGGGCGGTTATGAGTTCGACACAAGGCGCCTGCGCTATGGGTATTCATCGCCGACGACCCCCGGTCAAGTCTATGACTTCGATATGGTGACCCGCGACAGCGTGATGCTGAAACAGGATGAAATTCCGTCGGGCCATACCCCGTCTGATTATGTGACCCGCCGTATTCAAGCGACAGCCCATGACGGCGAACAGATCCCCGTTACGCTGCTTTATCGTGCCGACACGCCATTGGATGGCACGGCACCCGTGCTGCTTTATGGTTACGGCAGCTATGGCATGTCGATGCCGGCCTATTTCAGTATCCCGCGCCTCAGTTTGGTGGACCGTGGGTTTGTCTATGCCGTTGCCCATATCCGGGGTGGGATGGAAAAGGGTTATCGCTGGTATGCCGATGGCAAACGCGAGAAAAAGCGCAATACATTCGATGATTTTATCTCTGCCGCCGAGGGTCTCATTGATCAGATGATGGCGACGGCGGGCAACATCGCCATTCATGGCGGCAGTGCGGGCGGTATGCTGATGGGGGCGTGCACCAATATGCGCCCCGATTTGTGGCGGGCCGTGGTGGCGGATGTGCCGTTCGTCGATGTTTTGAATACGATGTGTGATACGTCGCTGCCGCTGACACCGATTGAGTGGCCGGAGTGGGGCAACCCGATCGAGGATACGACCGCATTCGATTACATGGCGTCGTACTCTCCTTATGAAAATGTCACGGCCAAGGATTATCCGGCGATTTTGGCAACGGCGGGGCTGACCGATCCGCGCGTCACGTATTGGGAACCCGCAAAATGGGTGGCTAAGTTGCGTGCGACCAAGACCGATGACAATCCATTGCTTTTGAAAACCAACATGTCCGCCGGACATGCGGGCGCTGCCGGCCGGTTTGATCGGATTGAAGAAACCGCGTTCAACTACGCGTTTGTTTTAAAAGTGTTTGGGATGAAAAAATAATCCTGGCAAAAACCTGCCGGAACTATAAATGCTACGTCTGGATTAGCCGCGTGGCACGTAGGTATCGGGCTCAAACCAGATTTTCTGTTCGTGCAGACGACCAAGCAGCTCGCGGATCTCTTTGAGTTCCCTCATCTTGTCGTCCACTGTATCGCAATCTTTGAGACGAAGTTCTTCACCCTCAAAGTCTAATGACGCTTGGGAAAGCTCACCGACACGCGATGTCAGGCTATCTTCAATTAAACGAAGCTCTTCCAAGCCGATTTCAAATTGCGTGCGATATTTTGGCATAGAATAAGCCTCCCTCATAACGTGTACGTAATATTGTCACGGTCGGATCATACCGAGACACGAAATTCAGAAAATATTTTCAGCGATTAGAATGTTTATCGCGCGTTTGCTTGGGGTTAATCAACACCGAAGGCACAATATGAGGGTTTTTGGCTTCAATAGTGCGGTGGCGGGGTGTCTTCGTCCGGCGGACGGTCCAACTTGGTGTCATCCAGGCGCGATAATTCGCGTTTGAGATTCTCTATCTCTTTCCATTGCTGGCTGATCATCTCGCTGAGATCAGTGATCGTCTGATCCTGATGGGCGAGGGTGATTTCCAACTCGGTGACGCGGTCTTCTGTATCCATGGCCAAATCCTATTAACGAATTGCGCCGCGCGCACCAATTTCCCACAGATCAACAACGCGGCCTTCTTGGACAACCACATACCAGTCATACAAATTGACGGTGGGGTCACAGTGACCGGGGATCAGACGAATTTTTTCGCCTAAAATGGCATCGCGGGCTGCTTCTGACGTGTCGATTTGACCATGATCATCAGACGGTCGCCCGTACGTGGCCCCCGGAATATCCGCGGCCCAGGGCATGCCCTGATCATTGCCTAACGCTTTATGTCCGGCATCAACCACGGCGGCCTTCGGCTTAGTCGCGCTCATCACGGTTGCCAGCACATGCAGGCTGTGACGGAATTCATCAAACGCGTTGCCGTCCATCCCCTGATTTTGGGCATAATCGGCATCCATAAAGATGTAAGACCCGCATTGCAGTTCATGATAAAGGCCACTGTTGGCTTCGAACCGGAAACTGCCGGTGCCCGCCCCAGTGACGGTGTCAGCCTTGAGGCTCCGCGCGGCCAGAGCATCCAACGTTTTTTTGACCTGATCACACGCACTGCCGATGGCGGCCCCGCGTTCGTTGATGGTGCGGATGTGCTGTGCTGATCCTTCGTAGGCTTGCAGCCCCGCAAAGTGCAATCCGTCCTCGGCGACGACAACTTCGGCCAAGGCAGCGCCCGCCTCGCCAGGTTCGACTCCGCAGCGCCCGGCACCGACATCGATCTCGACATAAACGTTGATGGTCACGCCTGCTGCGCGTGCGGCCTCACCCAGATCGTGAACATTTTGCGCATCATCGACACAGACAGAAATTGTCGCAGTCTTCGCCAATTCGGCCAATCGCGCGAGTTTTTTGGCCCCCCAAACTTCGTTCGAGACATAAACATCCTGGATGCCGCCCGCGACCATGGCCTCGGCCTCGCCAACTTTTTGGCAACATACCCCGATGGCCCCCGCGGCGACTTGGCGACGCGCGATCTCGGCGCATTTGTGTGTTTTCGCGTGGGCACGCAGGCGAAGTCCGAATTCCTTCACATTTTCGGCCATTTTGGCGACGTTGGCTTCGAACGCATCCAAATCGATGATCAGGGCAGGGGTATCGATATCTGCGATATCATCGCCGATTTCGGCTGGGGGCGGCTGGCTCATGGTGTGTCCTCGTTCTGGCTCTTTTTGAGTTTCGAACACCCTAAGCGCGGATCACGGGCCTGTCACGCGCGGGGCGGCAAGTTCCAGCCATTCCGGGCGATCAAAATGGGGGCAAAAACTTGACTCAGATCAAAACTGACCCAATTTTATATTAGGGCCGCATTGCCTGAATAGGAATGCGGCAAATCGGTGCCCAAAGATTGTGTTTGACCAGTTGCGGGACCAACAACTGCCTCGCCACGTGGGAGGCTGGAGACAAAACGATGACCGTATTCAATAACCCTCACATGCTCGGGTTCGATCATTTTGAGCGCATTTTAGATCGCGCGGCCAAAGCATCGGCCGAGGGGTATCCCCCATATAACATCGAACAAACCGGCGATAACGATCTGCGTATCACGCTCGCCGTGGCCGGGTTCACCATGAACGATCTGACGGTGTCGATCGAAGACAACCAATTGGTGATCCGTGGCAAACAAATTGATGATGGCGAGAACCGTATTTTTGTCCATCGTGGGATCGCCGCCCGGCAGTTCCAACGCAGCTTCGTGCTGGCCGAAGGGATCGACGTGGTGGGTGCCACACTGGACAACGGATTGTTGAATGTGGATCTGCATCGCGAAGTTCCGGAACCACAAATCAAAAGCATCGAAATCAAAACCGCCAGTTCCAAAGCGCAAACCATCGATATGGATGCCGAGGCGTAAAACCTCGTTTCCAGCGATACGACCCGAACTCTAACCCGCGTGCCAATTTTGGGCGCTAAGTATGAGGTTCAATCATGAACGAACAAACACCTGAAAAAACAAATACCGCAGCACCAGCTGCGGAACTCAATCACAATGGATTTCTGAATTACGGCGTTGGCCAGGTGGCGTACGTGCGCCACATCAACGGCCCGGACGCATCAGGGTATGGTATTTTTGCCGCCAATGGCGCGCAGATCGCGGTCGCTGCTGATAGTTCAAGTGCATACGGTTTTTTGATGAAGCACGACTTAATGCCGGTGGTGCTGCACTGATCTGTATTTAGTTCATCGGCAGACAAGCCAAGTTCGAAGTTAATACAGCCCAGTTAGTGGTATCCGCTCGCGCACGAATTATGTAATCCATCAAATCCCCCATAAGTTGTTATTTTTATGACAGATCGTGTTATTGTTACTTTGAGGATGAGCTCTGATCAGCATGAGGGAATTGGTAAATGGAGATCATATATGCTTCGGATGTTGAAGTTTTATCGCAATGCGCTAGGCGTTATTGGTATGATCGATTCCCCCCTGATGGTTCGGTAACTTCCAAGATTGATCCATTTGAGGAACTGCTTTTCTCAAGGGGGTTAGCACATGAACACCGCGTTCTTGAGTTGCTGGCAAATAGCACTGGTTATGAAGAAGCAACTTCTGTCGAGCACACGACTTCACTAATCCAGTCTCAAGTTCCTGTTATTTATCAAGCTCAACTTAAAGACGAGACTAGAGGTTTGTTCGGGAAACCAGATTTTTTGATTCTGGGGGAGGATGGTTTCTATCGCGCGGCGGACGCGAAATTAAGTATGTCTGTCGATAAGGAAATTGGTATCCAATTAGCTTTTTACCGTGACTTACTTGGACAGGCTGACGAAGCAAGTGTTTATAAGGGAAACGGGGAAGTCGAGAATATTGGCACAGCGTACGACGCTAATTATCAATCGTTTCTGGCCGAATCTCGTTCTGTTCTTGAGAGTGGTCGCCCGTTAGTTCTCTACGTTCACTCAAAGTGCCGGGCGTGTTCTTACAATGAAATATGTAAACCAGAATTCGTAGAGCAAGACTCATTGTCGTTGCTTTACGGCGTAGATAACCGATCGCTCAACGGATTGGAAAAAGCTGGGATTAACACGATTGCAGACATGGCCTCTGCTGAGCCTGCGGACATTCCAGATATCCCCTATCTAAAAGGTGACAAAAAATCTAGGGCGGTCGAGCAAGCTAAGGTTTGGAATACGAACGACTTTGTTCTGCTGTCTCCTATAAATCTACCAGAAGGAACTTGGGTCCATTTCGATATTGAAGACAACCCTCAGACTTCAGACGGCAAAAAACATGTTTATCTTTGGGGGCTTTTGCTTCCGCCTTACACGGATAAAGACTACTTGCCGGTTTGGACAAACGATAAAGATGAAGATCAGGCAGGTTGGCTAGAGTTTTTATCTAAACTGGAAGAATTAAGAACTAAATGGCCAGACATTAAACTTATTCATTATTCCAGTCATGAATTTTTCACCATTCGGAGCTATGCTGAACGATACGATATGCAGGCTGACTCAACGGTGTCCTGGCTCCTCGATAAAAAAAATGGCCCCTTGTTTGATCTAAAAACTTCCGTTGATGAACATCTCATACTCCCATTGCAAGGCTACGGTTTAAAAGATGTCTGTAAACATCCTGACCTTGTGAATTTTCAGTGGGAACAAGAAGAATCAGGATCGCAATGGTCTGTGGTAAGATTTCATGATTTTCTCAATGAGAATGATCCCAAAGTTCGCGATGAGATAAAAACTGAAGTGGTAACGTATAATCGTGATGATGTTAAGGCGACCAGAGCACTTGAGGAATGGCTCCGAAATTTATAGCAAAAAAACTTGGTTTTAAATTTCAAGGTTCTTGCCCGAACGAGTGACGAAGATAAACAGTATTAGTGGGTAAATGCTATATTATAGGCTTTCGTCGTCCCGGCTGCAGCGTGGCGGAAAGCCGGGATCTAATATCAACGTTAAGATAGTAAATTGCTCGGACAAGGTCCCGGATCAAGTCCGGGATGACTAAAGGTAAAGTGCGCGGAAAATGATCACGGTTCCAAATTGAAAACTGTCATGCTGAATTTAATTCAGCATCTCATTATTCCATCGTCACTATGAGACCCTGAATTAAGCCTGTGCCCGCGAAAGCGGGTATTCAGGGTGGCAAGCGGTTTAGTTAAAAATCTGGACTAAGCCGCGCGGCTTTCTTGTGGTTCACTCAAGATGCCGAACAACGCATCGCCTTCGGATGTGGCACGGAGTTTTTTGCAGATGTCATCATCACGCAGCAGACGCGACACGCGGGCCAGGGCTTTCAGATGATCGGCACCCGCGCCCTTTGGGGCGAGCAGAACAAAAATCAGATCAACCGGACGGTCATCGATGGCCTGAAAATCGACAGGTTTTTCAAGGCGCGCGAAGATGCCGTGAATCTTTTCGAGATCACTCAGTTTGCCATGTGGAATCGCGATACCGCTGCCAACACCGGTGGTGCCCAGGCGCTCACGCTCCATCAATACGTCGAATACTTTACGCTCGTCAACGGCTGTGATTTCGCCAGCACGCCGCGCCAATTCTTGCAGCGCTTGTTTCTTGCTGGTGACACGAAGATTGGCAACAACGCTGTCGCTGTCGATTAGCTCGATCAGTTCCATTAAACTCTTCCTGTTATGCGCCGGTTAATGCCGGTCATTTCAGTCCAAAATTATTAAAGCGATCTTTTAATTCCCATCGCTCGCAGGCGAAGGGTCGATCCATCCAATATTGCCGTCTTTCCGGTGGTACACCACGCTCAAGGTATCGGTCTTAGAATTCCGGAACATCAGGACAGGCACATTGGCCAAGTCCATGCGCATGACCGCTTCGCTGACAGAAATTGTCGCAATATCGGTCTGCATTTCAGCCACGATAATCGGCTGATGTTCTTCGGGAACTTCGTCTTCAGCGTGTTCTGGCTGAATGACGTACTGTTGTGCTTCGACGATTTCGTCTGTCGCGGCACGGCGACGATGGTCGTCGACCAAACGGCGCTTATAACGGCGGAGCTGCTTTTTAATACGCTCCAACGCCATTTCAAATGCTGGGTAGGCTTCGTCGGCATCGCCATGGCCTTGGACAATTAAGCCCCGAGGACCTGGGTGAACCGAAATATCAACGTGCATCGACGATGCGTGCTTGGTCAGCACGACGTTGGCGTTGATGGCTTTTTCAAAATATTTCGTGACCGCATCGGTAAGTTCATCTTCGGCATGGATGCGAAACGCATCACCGACATCAACTTGTTTTCCGGAAACCGAGATATCCATTCCTACTAAGCACCTGTTATTATTATCGTTTTAACGTGTAACACAAAACGAGCCGCTTCTGCAGCATGACCGAATTGCCATGTTTTCGTGGGTGAGCGGGAACCTAGATATGCCGTCCCCGTAAGTCAATGGTCGAACAACATCCATTTTCGAAGGATACCTCATTTTAGCTCGATTTGCTATCTATTCTGCATCAATTCTGGGGGTAAATCTGTGAGTATTATCCCTAATATACAGCACTGCATGGCTTATTTTGGCGGTGCTTTGGCTTTGCGACGGGCCACAGATGACCCAATCCCAAGGGCTTCGCGGTATTTAGCAACGGTGCGCCGCGCGATATCGAAACCTTCGTCCGAGAGAATCTTTACCAATTTGTCATCTGACAAAATCTTCTTTGGCTCTTCCGCATCGACCAATTCCTTCAATCGCGCCTTTACCGATTCGGCCGAGAAGGCCTCGCCGCCATCCTTGGCCGCGATTGACGACGTGAAGAAGTATTTAAGCTCAAACGTGCCCCGTGGCGTGTGAATGTACTTGTTTGATGTCACGCGGCTGACGGTGCTTTCGTGCATCTCGATGACGTCAGCGACGTCGCGCAACACCAATGGTTTCAAGAATTTCACACCCTTTTTAAAGAACGCATCTTGTTGGCGGGCAATTTCGCTCGAGACTTTTAAAATTGTGGTCGCGCGTTGGTGCAGTGCGCGTACCAACCAGTTTGCAGTCTGAAATTGCTCGGCCATGTATTTTTTATCGGCGGCACTCATCGGCTGCTTTTGCACGTGCGCGTGATAGGTGGTGTTGACCAAAACGCGGGGCAGGGTTTCGGTATTTAACTCAATGAACCAGCCGCCTTTGGGATGCGACACCATCAAGACATCGGGCACCACCACGTCGGCCGCATCGCCGGTGAAACTCAGTCCGGGTTTGGGGTCAAGCTCACGGATTTCCAACAACATGTCAGGAATTTCTTCGACGTCTAGGCCACATAGATCGGCAAGCCGGGTGAATTCACGTGCCGCGACCATATCCAGATTGGCGATAAAGGTTTCCATCGCCGGATCGAACCGGTCCTTTTCGCGCAATTGTAGGGCTAGGCACTCGCCCAGGTCTCGGGCAAACACGCCGGTCGGCTCAAATGTTTGAACAATGCCAAGGACACGCTCGACATCAGCCTCGTCGGCACCGATCCCCTCGGCAATCAAATCAAGCGGCTCGGTCAGGTATCCGGCGTCATCAAGCGAATCGATCAGGCACGCACCGATCTCCGCGTCAGCAGGTTCATCAATCGCCAGCCCCAGTTGCGTATTCAGATGGGTCCGCAGCGAAATGGTCTCGGACAGTGTCTCTTCAAGTCCTGGCAAGCTATCATCAATACCGCGGTCGGCGGGGACGCTGGCGCCCGCGCCGGCGGTGATCGACCCGTCTTCGAACTGGCCCGACATATCCGCATCGAAATCATTGGTGACACTGGCATCGGCGGGATTGTCCAACGACAGATCATCCGGTGCCGGGGCGTCTTCGGAACCGTCCTCAGTTTGCGGTGCCTGTTCAGGGGTGTCGGCCAGCGGTGAGTCATCGCGTTCCAACAATGGATTCTTCTCGAGTTCGCTTTCCACGAAGGCCGAGAGTTCCATGTTGGACAACTGCAACAGCTTGATCGCTTGTTGCAATTGCGGCGTCATGACCAACGATTGGCCGAGACGCTGCTCGAGGCGCGGCGCCATTACCATAGCGACCGCCTTAGTCCTGAATTAAAGAGAGAAACGGTCACCCAGATAAACGCGCCTTACATCGGCGTTGCCAACAATGTCCGAAGGCGCGCCCTCCATTAGCATCATCCCATCATGAATGATGTAGGCCCGATCGATCACGTCCAGTGTTTCACGCACATTGTGGTCGGTGATCAAAACACCGATCCCGCGGTCTTTTAGATGCGCCACTAACTCGCGAATATCGCCGACGGCAATCGGGTCAATCCCGGCGAAGGGCTCGTCCAACAAAACGAAATGCGGATTGGATGCCAACGCGCGGGCGATTTCTACACGGCGGCGTTCCCCACCTGATAGCGCCAGCGCCGGGGCTTGGCGCAAATGCGTGATGGAAAATTCTGCCAACAACGCATCCAAGATGGCTTCGCGACGTTCGCGGCTGGGCTCAACCACTTCTAAAACGGCTCGGATGTTATTTTCGACAGATAACCCCCTAAAGATCGATGCTTCTTGCGGCAAGTAACCGATACCCAGACGTGCGCGTCGATACATCGGCAAATCGGTCAGGTCATTGCCATCCAGGATCACGTTCCCGACGTCGGGCTGGATCAGGCCGGTGATCATATAAAAACATGTGGTTTTACCGGCACCGTTGGGGCCGAGCAGCCCGACCACTTCGCCGCGATGCACTTCTAGGCTGACACTCCGCACCACAGGTCGCTTCTTGAAGCGTTTTCCCAAATTGGTCGCGAACAGACCTTTTTGGTTTTCAGCAACCAGACGCGGCTTTTTACGGCGGCGTGGACGTTTGCCCTCACTCGCCATTTCGTTGCCCATTTGCTCGAATTCGTCACTCATGATTGTTCTATTGAGGCCCTAACTGCCAGGAATGTCCAGATAATCAATTCGTATCACGTTGTTTTGGGATAAATGTCCCCCGGACGCGATTTGATCCTTGTTGATTGGGGCAGGCAAAAAGTTTGCTGATCCCGGTGTTTAAATTCACTTCGGCGCGGCATCCGTTCAGCGTGTTGGTGTCGCGGACCATGGTGACGTTGCCGGTCAGCACGGCGACACCGGTGTTTACATTGTAGACGCCGCGATCACCGACCGCAGTTTCGGCCTCGGTTTTTACGCGCACGTTGTCGTAGGCATCTATCCGATAAACTTGGCTTTTGCCGCGGGCATCCTGGTTGAAGTGGGCGACCAAGACATCAGCGCGCACTTGTTTGTCCTCGCGTGTCGCCACTGCGTTGCCGCGCGCGACGGCAAACCTTTTGGCTTCCCAATATTCAAGCTGCTGCGTCGCGGTCAGGATATCTTGGCCGGATTCCAGTCGGGGCTTCTCGCCATCAATCACCAGCACCTGTTGATCGGCATTGTATATTGCGCGATTTCCATAGGCGGTTTCCGTGTTGGAAACGATCCGCACATTGCCAACCGCGTCCAGACGCCAGATTTCAGATTGGCCAGTGGTGCCTTCACGGTAATAGGCGCGCAGCTCGTCGCTCAAAACCTCGACCTGGCCCCGCACCGCACGGGCATCCCCGCGCGCAATAAACAATGAGTTTTCTTGCTGCCATTCGATGCCATTCTCGGCATAGACATCGATGGGCAAATCACCACCGGTGCCACCAAAGTTCAGACTTTGCGCAAAGGCAGGAGATGGCGCGCTGACAAAAAGGGCAATGGCCATACAAGCTGCCATACACACACCCATACATCTTGGGACCAGCGTAACCGCCCGTCTTGTCCGAATATGTGCATCACTTAGCTGTCTCAATTTACTGCCTTTGCGCCGGGGTAAACCTTTAAGCGGCTTTTACCCGTAAAGAAAATTGTCTTGCCGCGATCAAGCAGGCGGAACCCCTCGGCCTCTATGTTGCCGAATGGACCCTGCCCCCGGATGGGGTCTTGCCCTTCTGCGGCACTTTTCTCAAGATCAATCTTGGCCTTCTCGGTTAAGAATTCGTAACCGCTGTCATGATAAAGAATGACCGAGCCCAATAAATCCAAAGCTTCTTCTGATCGTTTATAGAGTCCGCGGCTCGCCGACAGCACCAACCACGTGTTGTCTTTCAACAAAATATCCGCCTTAGGTGCTTCCAATTCGATGTTTTCTGCGTTCTCTGCCAGCCTGCGGGCAATATCGGCAGTCACGGAATAAGGTTGGTCATCTTTGTCCGATCCGACGTAGCGCGGGTTCAACATCGCCGGGTCATCGGCAACGCGTACGGTCATGTCGGCAAAGCCGATCCGAAACCGCGAGTCAGATACGTTGAGGTGGGGCCACGCGACAATCAGAATAATCAGCAGCAATGCAATGGCCGGCAGGACGAATTTCATCGCCCGGACAAACCCCGAATACCATGTCGCATGTTTCCGGGGCGTCCCCGCACCATCAGAAAAATCCTGACGTCGGGGGAGTCCTTCGAGACCGAGGTTTTGGTCTGCGTTTGGTGGGGTCACAAAATTATTCTTTCAGCCCCAGGTGCAGGCGCTACGCCACACCGGCGCGCAAGCAATCATGAATATGCAGCACGCCAACGGGCCGCCCCTCGTCGACGACGAATGCATTGGTAATCTTGTATTCGTTCAAAACGTGGAGCGCCTCACTCGCCAAGTTTTCGGGGTGCAGTGTCTTCGCTCCGACGGTCATCACATCGGTGACGGCCATTGTTGTTAGACCGGGGCTCATGTGGCGGCGCAAATCACCATCGGTGATGATGCCGGCCAGCATGCCGTTTGCGTCTTCGATCCCGACGCAGCCAAGACCTTTTTCTGTCATCAGGATCAGCGCATCAGACATAGGGCAGTCCGGCTTGACCAAGGGCAGTTCGCTGCCACCATGCATGATATCGCGAACCTTCAATAAACGTCGGCCCAGTTTGCCGCCGGGATGAAAGGTTTGGAAATCGTCCCGAGAAAACCCGCGTTTTTCCAAGAGCGCGACCGAGATCGCGTCACCCAATGCCAGCATCACCGTAGTTGATGTGGTCGGCGCCAAACCCATCGGGCAGGCTTCGGCGGCGGTCGGGATCACCATCGGCGCGTCGGATGCTTCTGTGAGCGAACTTCCAGCACGACCAGTAATTGAGATCAGCGGAATTTCAAAGCGCTTGCAGAAATCGATCATGTCCGCCAGCTCGGCCGTCTCGCCAGAGTTGGAGAGGGCAAAGACTGCATCGTCGGATGTGATCATACCCAAATCGCCGTGCGAAGCCTCGCCCGGATGAACGAACATCGCAGGCGTCCCGGTGGACGCCATGGTCGCAGCGATTTTCCGCGCCACATGACCGCTTTTGCCCATGCCGCTAACCACCACGCGTCCTCTGACGCGGGCAATAATATCGATGGCTTTGATGACATCGGCACCCATCGCATCGACCAATGCCTGTAGGCCAGCGATTTCCAATTCAACGACACGCTTTGCAGCGGCCAAATCACGTTCGGCGTCTGCATCCGTCATCTGCGCGGCTGGAAGGCCCGTCATCGTCTTTCATGCTCCATCAAATATCGCGTCAATCCGCGATGATCGTTCACTTATAATTATGCGCCTGCAGGGGCAGCCGTTCAACCAGTTGACCGTTTGGAATGCCGATTTGAACGAAGTTTAATCTATCGCTTAGGAATGCGAGAAGATATCGACCTCGGACCATCCCATCAGATCCAGATCGCCGCGCGTGCCCAAGAATTCAAAGCACGACTTGGCCAACTCAGTGCGGCCCTCACGGGCCAGCATGATGTCTAATTTATGCTTTATCATCAATAAGTTAAGAACATCACCTGCGGCATAGATTAATTGCTCTTCACTCAGGGACTCAGCCGCCCAATCAGAAGATTGCTGCTGTTTGGATAAATCCATGCCCAGCAACTCGCGTGTCACGTCCTTCAGGCCATGACGGTCCGTATAAGTGCGGATCAATTTCGATGCGATTTTGGTGCAGTAAATTGGGTTGATCGTGATGCCCAGCCACTGCTTCATCATGGCGACGTCAAAGCGTGCGAAATGAAAGACCTTGGTGACACCCGGGTCCGTCATCAGCGCTTTCAGGTTCGGCGCTTCGAAATCATCGCCCGTGAACTGGACCAGGTGACAAACGCCATCGCCGGATGAGATTTGCACCACACACAGGCGATCCCGGATCAGGCTCAGGCCCTGGGTTTCGGTATCGACGGCGACGGTATCGCCAAAGTCGATGCCTGCGGGCAAATCATTTTGATACAGCTTGATGTCAACGGGTTTAGCGTAGATTTCGGCGCTCAAAGGACGACCTTTCGTTATCTAGAACGAAACCTGCCGATGGTGCCCAGGAGAAGACTCGAACTTCCACGACCTTGCGGCCACTGGCACCTGAAGCCAGCGCGTCTACCAATTCCGCCACCTGGGCCCAGGCATCCGCGTTCGACACTTGTGTAAGTACCTCTGAACGCGACGGAAACAGGGGAATATTCCTGAATATTGCCCTTGTCAACCGCCGACGCTCTGGAAAGCTCTGCTTTGCTTCATGTCATACCCCCAACAACAATGACTCGATTGCAATCGGACTGTTATATGACTGTTCTATAATGGCCGGGTGCGGTATAAAGTTCGAGATCAGAACACTAATTTTTGCCATTTGGAACACGTCCTATGACCACGTCTACACACCGTCAAATTGTCACCGTTTTTGGGGGATCAGGATTTATTGGCCGACATCTGACCAGCCGTCTGGCCAAGTCGGGCTGGGTTGTCCGTGTTGTCTGCCGTGACCCCGAAGCCGCTAATTTCATGCGGACCATGGGTGATGTCGGTCAGGTCATTCCATGGGGCGGTAATGTCCGCGATCCACAAAGTATCGCGACCGCGTTGGATGGCGCATCGGCGGCGGTGAACTTGGTCGGCATTTTATATGAAAGTGGCGCAGCCACGTTCGACGCGATCCATCATCAGGCGGCAAAAACAATTGCTGAAACTGCCGCTGCGATGGGCATCACCAATTTCGTGCAAATGTCAGCATTGGGGGCGAGCACCAAATCCGAAGCCGACTACGCCGTGACCAAGGCGTTGGGCGAAGCCGCAGTGAAGGCCGCGATCCCGACCGCAAGCATCGTGCGCCCCAGCGTGGTCTTTGGCCCCGAAGACAATTTCTTTAATCAATTTGCGGGCATGTGCCGGTTATCGCCATTCCTGCCCGTGATGGGTGCGCCCTCGTTGCCGAAAATTTCATTGGGTGGGCAATTGGGGATCACCGTCGATCTCCTCGGCGATGGTGGGCCGAAATTCCAACCCGTATTTGTCGGCGATGTGGTGGGCGCGATTGTAAAATGCCTCGAAGATGACGACACTGATGGTCAGATATATGAATTGGCAGGCCCCACGGTTTTCAGCTTTGCCGATTTGATGCGCTTGGTGCTGTCGGTCACGGAACGTAAACGCGTGTTGCTGCCGATCCCGTTCTGGGTTGCCGAAATACAGGCGGCCATTTTGGAAAAATTGCCAAAGCCGCTGCTGACCACGGACCAAATCCGGTTGATGCAAACCGACAACGTGCTGTCCGGCGATCAAAAAACGCTATCAGATTTGGGGATTGAGCCGATGGCGGCCGAGGCGATCTTGCCGACGTACCTGCATCGCTATCGTATACCCCGTGCCCAGGCGCATGCGACGGGCAGCTAAAGATCCCATCAGCTTCAATGCAACTTAGCCAGTAGCCCCCTTACCTAACCTCTCCCCCTAAAAGGGGAGAAGGATGAGATCGAGTCATATGCATACAGGGTCCCTCTCCCTCATGTAATGGGGGAGAGGACAGGTGAGAGGGCTCTCTTCTAGAACGTTGACGGCAGGCCCGTGAGGTCGGAGAGGATTCGAACTGATTTTCAAGATCCATACCCTCAATGATCAAATCCGGGCTCATTCCAATAACGCGGGCCATGCGACCGAGGTGCCGGCGAATGCGCGGACGCTCTATTGTAATGGCCAAGTTGGTGCGCGGTTGGATGGCTCCATCCCCGACACCCCCAAACAACAAATCCATGTGATCTTTGAGCGGATCGGCACCATCTTGGCCGCAGCCAACATGTCATTCCAGGACGTTGTGAAATTCAGTGTGTTTGTGACGGATGCCGATATCATCCAGGACTATCTGAATGTGCGCGGCGATTACATGGGCGATCACAATCCACCCGCGACGCTGCTAGTTGTCGGACCTTTCCCGCGCGCCGGGATCAAAGTCGAAATCGAAGCCATCGCCGCCAAGGTGGATGGGTAGGGCAGGCCACTATACCACCCGCGTCATCCCAAACTTGATTTGGGATCCACGCTCAATTTGGAAATGATGTATGCGTTGTGAAATAGACCCCAAATCAAGTTTGGGGTGACGGACATGGTGAAGGGGACGTGACGCCCTAATACTTTTCTGGCAGGCCCGACGGGTCGGCTTCTTGGATACCCTGGGCGGCACCGACCACCAGTTCTCCGAATTCACGCAGAAAAATCGAACCCTTCACCGTGCGTTGTAGCAATATGCTGCGGCGGTCATTGGGATCGACTTTGCGTCGCATCATCCCGAGGCCACTGAGGCGATCGACGGCACGGGTGACAGCGGGCTTGGTGACTTTTAACAAATCCGACATGCCGCGCACCGTATGTGGCGGGGGCGTCAGATACACAGTCAGCAACAACGCCATTTGCCGCGCCGACAAATCGGGGGCATCACGGCGGACGCTGGCGACGATGGCGCGTCGCCAAATATCCAAGCCATCGAGTTCCGAGATTTCAATGCTCACGCGCTCAACCCAGTGTGTTGCCTAAATCGTTTCGTTCCCGAAATTTTTACGGGACCGAGGCATGATGTCGCAACCTTAAAATGCGTCGTGATCAAAAACGTGGGGTGAAGCGCGTGGACTGACAGGTGTTAAGCGTACTTGGCTTCGATGGCGGCAAAGATCGCGCGCATGCCCATAGCTTCGCCGCCTTCGGGGCGGCCCGGCTTGGTGGATAGGTTCCACGCCATCAGATCAATATGCGCCCAGATGATGTCTGTCGGGGCAAAATGCTGTAAAAACAGCGCTGCGGTAATCGCCCCGCCATAGCCGCCATCGGGCGAGTTGGTCAGGTCCGCAGACTTGCCATCGACCATTTTACGGTACGGCTGCCACAGGGGCATCCGCCACAGCGGGTCATCTGATTTCATGCCGACATCCAAAACCGACGCCGTGAAATCATCGTCATCGCAGAAAAATGCGGGCAATTCGGTTCCGAGCGCGACACGTGCCGCGCCCGTCAGTGTGGCGAAATCGATCATCAGTTCGGGATTGCTCTCTGCCGCGCGGGTGATGGCGTCGGCCAAGATCACCCGACCCTCGGCATCGGTGTTGCCGATTTCGATGGTGGTGCCCGCGCGCGTTTCAACGATATCGAGCGGCCGCATCGCATTCCCAGCAATCGCGTTTTCGACCGCGGGGATCAAAACCTTGAGGTGGACCGGCAATTCCATCGCCATGATCGCCTGGGCAACACCCAGCACGTTGGCGGACCCGCCCATGTCCTTTTTCATTATTTTCATGCCGGAGGCCCCCTTAATATCCAGACCACCAGAATCAAAGCAGACACCCTTACCGACAAGGGCGACGGTCGGATGGTCGGGGTTGCCCCACGTCAGTTCGATCAGCCGTGGCTGATCGGTCGCCGCACGCCCGACGGCATGGATCGCGGGATAATTGTTTTTCAAAAGATCATCGCCGACGGTGACCTCATACTCCGCGCCATACTGTACCGCGATCCGTGTCGCGGCTTCGGCCAGGGCTTCGGGGCCCAAGATATTGGCTGGGGTATTGATCAGGTCGCGGGTCAGAAACGTCGCGTCGGCCAGGGCGCGGATGCGCTTTTCGTTGTAGTCGGCGGACAGATATAAACGTGCGGGCAAGCCGTTCTTCTTTTTATAGGTATCAAATCGGTAACCGCCCAATATCCAGCCGAGCGCCAGCGCATCCAATTCATTTTGCGCGGGCGCACCGTTCACGGCTTGCAGCGCATAGTCGCCGACCGGCAGTGCCGTCGACAAGTGCGCGACATCCCACATGGTGGGGGGCTTTGTGCCAATCCCGGCGATCACACATTCGATGGAGCCGTCTGATGCTTGAACGACAACGTGCTGTCCGGGCTTTGGCTTAAACCTATTCGATTGCAGCCACGCTTGCCTGCTTTCGGGGGCATTTTGGGCCCAATCTGCAAAATTATCTTTGGAAACCAAGATGACCGGGGTTGCGTCATCTTCCGTACTTATAATCGTGTCGATCACTAAGCGCTCCTAATTCATGGCTGCAAGATGCCGCATCATCATGATATCCCCTCATGATATCCCCTCATGATATCCCCTCATGATAATTTCTGCGGCCGCTCGTCCTTATTATCCATCATATGGGTGGAATTCCCAGCGCATGCCAATGAAAAGATTTGCGAGACTGTTTACGATGCCTACACTCGCACCCAGAGAATTTGGAGTGACTGAATGAGCGGACTGCTTGAAATCGTTATTGGGAATAGGAATTATTCGTCTTGGTCGTTGCGCGGCTGGCTGGCGATTAAGCATACGGGCCTTTTATTCACTGAAATTTTTATCCCGTTGGATATGCCCGACTCAAAAGCGCAGATCGCGGCGAATTCTAAAAGCGGCTTGGTTCCGGTTTTGAAAGTTGACGGCTTTGAGGTCTGGGACAGCTTGGCGATTATCGAGACCCTAGATGATTTGGCGCCAGATGCTGGACTTTGGCCCGAAGATTTCAACGCGCGGGCCCGTGCGCGTTCGGTCAGTGCCGAAATGCATTCCGGATTTTATCCGTTGCGCCGCGAAATGCCGATGGACCTTCGGGGTTCTCATCCAGGGGTTGGCCATACCGAAAAAACGTTGGCGAATGCAGCGCGAATTTGTGATCTTTGGGCTGATTGTCGTGACACTTTCGGGTTGGGCGGTGATTTTCTTTTCGGCAAATGGTCGGCGGCGGACATGATGTATGCTCCCGTGGTGGGCCGATTGCGGACGTTCGGTGTGCCGGTTGATGCCAAAGCGCAGCAGTACATGGACGCCGTTTGGGCGCAGCCAGATATGGCGGAATGGGTGCAAGGGGCCAAGGACGAGCCCTTCACCATTAATATTTTTGGCTAAGGCCGTAACCCACTGACATATTGATACGATGACAGATACACCGAATATCTCTACCGATCACTTTGAAGACATCAATGATTCCAAATTATTCCCTGGTGCACGCAGTTCCCATGCGCCGCGCATCTTGTTGCTTTATGGATCTCTGCGGGAACGATCGTTCAGCCGCTTGATGACCGAAGAAGCGGCGCGGGTGCTGAATCTGTTGGGCGCTGAGACAAAAACCTTTAATCCGTCAGGTCTGCCATTGCCGGATGACGAAGACGCAACACACCCAAAGGTGCAGGAACTGCGCGACTTGGTGACGTGGAGCGAGGGTATGGTTTGGTGCTCGCCTGAGCGTCATGGCGCGATGACCGGGATCATGAAATCGCAGATCGATTGGATACCGTTGGCCATCGGCGCGGTTCGACCCACCCAAGGCAAGACCCTCGCGGTGATGCAAGTGTGCGGCGGCTCGCAGAGTTTTAATGCCGTCAACCAGTTGCGCATTTTGGGACGCTGGATGCGGCTTGTGACGATTCCCAATCAATCGTCGACGCCCAAGGCATTTTTGGAATTCGATGATGATGATCGGATGAAACCGTCGCCCTATTACGACCGTATGGTGGATGTGATGGAAGAACTCGTGAAGTTCACATTATTAACGCGCGATCAAATGCCGTATCTGGTTGAACGCTATAGCGAGCGTAAAGAATCAGCCGAAGAGTTATCAAAACGGGTCAATCAAAAAGACAGCACATGAGGTAGTCTTTTTACTGTCGGTTGCTATCCATATCGGTTTTATATAAACGGTACTGGCATTCCAGCAGAGGAGTTCCGACGATGCCCATTCGCTTTCCGACCATCCCATTTATGGGTTTGGCCCTTGCCGCCTCTATCGTTGCGTCTCCGCTGACAGGTCTGCATGCGCAAGACCAAAGCGCCGTGCCAAGTGTCATCGTGATTGAGGCCGCCGAGCAAGAGATCACGCCCGTCACCAGATACCCCGGTCGGGCCGAAGCGGTTGAGACCGTTCAGCTTCGCGCCCGTGTCGAAGGTTTTATCGAACAGCGAAATTTCCGCGAAGGGGCCGATGTTGCTAAGGGGGATTTGTTGTTCGTGCTTGAGCAGGAGCCCTATAAAATTGTTGTCGATCAGCGTCGTGCTGAATTGGCCGCTGCGGTCGCAACCGAGAAAAATGCTCAGGCCGATTTCGAACGTAAAAAGGCGCTCTCGAAACGCAACGATATGTCTCGAGCGGCCCTTGACCAATCGGCTGCCGAATTGGCCACCGCCGAAGCCGACGTGCTGCACGCGCAAGCCGCCCTTCGTGCGGCCAATCTTGACCTGAACTACACAGAAATCCGCAGCCCGATTGACGGTCGTATCAGCCGCGAAACATATAGCGTTGGCAACTTGGTCAGCACGGCCAGCGACCCGTTGGCAACGATTACACGGTTTTATCCGATCTACGTAACGATCAAAGTCAGCGAAGAACAGCTGATCGATGCGCGCAAACGCGGCATCGATTTGGACAATCCACCGGTCGCACCGTCGCTTTTGTTATCGGATGGAACCAGCTTCCCGTATGAAGGAAGGTTCGAATACCTGTCCGCACAGGTCGATCAGGGAACAGACACCATCACCGCACGGGCCGAATTCCCAAACCCGGAAAAAATTCTGCTGCCGGGACAATTTGTCAGCGTCTTGGTGCGTCAAAAAGTTCCCGAATTTGCAATCGCCATTCCACAGACGGCCGTGCAACAAGATGCCAACGGTTACTTTGCCCTGGTGGTGGACCGCGAAAACACCGTTGAAATGCGACGTATCACGGTCGGGCGCCAAGTCGATAGCGATTGGGTCGTCAACGATGGGTTTGCGACAGGCGAGCGGGTGATTGTCCAAGGTATTTAAAAAGCCACCATCGGCAAAAAGGTCAACCCAACCTTGAGCGGTGACGCCGGACAGGGTTCTTAAAGCCGTGTTTTCAGATTTCTTTATTTCGCGGCCTAGGTTCGCGTTTGTCGTTGCCATCGTCATTACGCTGGCAGGGGGTATCGCGCTGCGCGCATTGCCGGTCGCCGAGTATCCCAACATTACGCCACCACAAGTTCAGGTCACGGCGAGTTATTCGGGTGCCAACGCCGAGGTTGTCAAACAGAGCAGCGCGATCCCCATCGAAGAACAGGTCAATGGTGTCGATGACATGTTGTATATGTCATCGTCGAGCGGCAACGACGGCAGTTATCAGCTGACGGTCACCTTCGCCATCGGGACCGATCCCGATACCGCAGCGGTGAACGTGCAAAACCGTGTCGCCATCGCCACGCCGCAGTTGCCAGCAGATGTGACGCGCAATGGCGTTGTCACCAAAAAGCAGTCGTCGAACATGCTGTTGGTGGTCAACGTTGTATCGCCGGATGAAAGTCGGGATGCGATTTTCCTGAGCAACTACGCTTCGATCAATATCGAAGGGGCGCTGTCCCGCCTGAATGGTGTCAGTAATGTGTCGCAG
The DNA here is from genome assembly GCA_965659695.1 of Rhodospirillales bacterium. GTDB lineage: Bacteria > Pseudomonadota > Alphaproteobacteria > Rhodospirillales > Casp-alpha2 > UBA4479. The sequence goes on along the minus strand of CBFHXC010000009.1, from coordinate 12,427 downwards.
TTCGGCCCGTTGGATAATGGGATGCGGGTTTGGATGGACCCAGACCGCATGAGCGCGCTTGGCATTACAGTGTCGGATGTGACCCAATCCATCGAAGAACAAAACATCTTGGCCACCGCCGGTGCACTGGGTGCGCCCCCATTCACCAACGAATCCCAATTCCAATTATCGATCCAAGCCAAGGGTCGCTTGTCGACAGTTGAAGAGTTCAGTGCCATCGTCGTGCGGGCCGATACCGATGGTTCGTTCATTCGGCTGCGCGATATCGCACGGATCGAGTTGGGCGCACAAAGCTATGATTCGAGCGCTAAACTCAACAACAAACCATCGACCGCAATCGCCGTGTATCTGTCGCCGGGTGCGAACGCACTGGACGTTGCCGATGCGGTCTATGCCGAACTCGATGTGTTATCCAAGCGGTATCCGCCGGGGGTTGAAACCGCGATCATTTATGACACCACGCGGGCGGTGCGCGCCTCCATCGAAGAAGTGGTCACGACGATGCTGATTACGTTCGGCCTGGTGGTGGTCGTCACGTTTTTGTTCTTGGCGGATTGGCGCGCGACGTTGGTCCCAACCCTTGCCATCCCGGTATCGTTGATCGGCACCATGGCGGTGCTGCTGGTGGTCGGGTTCTCGATCAACATGATCACCTTGTTTGCCTTTATTTTGGCGATTGGTGTGGTGGTGGATGACAGCATCGTCGTTGTCGAAAACGTCCAACGGATTATGGACGAAGACGACCTGGAAGCCGCCGAGGCCACGCGCAAAGCGATGCGCGAAATCACCGGCCCTGTGATCGCCACCACGCTGGTATTACTAGCGGTGTTTGTGCCGGTGGCCTTCATGCCCGGTGTGACAGGGGAGCTATACCGACAATTCGCGGTCACTATCTGCGTGGCAGTGTCGCTGTCGTCTTTGAATGCATTGACGCTCGCCCCTGCGGTTTGTGCGATCTTGTTCAAAAAGGGTGCGGGCGTGCCCAAGGGGCCGCTAAAGTGGTTTGCATCCTTGGTTAATTCTGGCCGGAACGGCTATGTCCGTGTGGTCGGTGTGATGGCCCGACGGATTGTTTTGTCGTTGGCTGTGTTTGCGATCTTTGGTGGTGCGACATTCATGATGTTCAAAAATGCGCCGACAGGGTTTTTGCCGACCGAAGACAAGGGCGTTTTGTTTGGCAACGTGCAACTGCCCGATGGTGCGTCTCTCAGCCGGACCGACGAAGTGGTGACGGGCATCGTCGATATGATGCTCGAAGTTGAAGGTGTCGATGACGTGATTTCCGTAACCGGGTTCAGCATCATTTCCGGTGCGGCCTCAAATTCAGCTCTGGTCATTCCCATTCTGGCACCTTGGAATGAACGCACCGGGCCTGGGCTTAAATGGTATGAAATTCTGCAGACGTTGAGTGGGAAGCTGTCGACGATTTCGAGCGCCGAAGCCTTTGCCTTCCCTCTGCCACCGATTATGGGGCTTAGCACATCCGGCGGGATCGAAGCAGAGCTACAAGACCTCCAAGATCGCTCCCCACAAGAAATGTCGGCGGCGGTGCGAAGTCTGATCGTTCACGCCAATAAAAGTGATGACTTTGCCCGCGCGTTCTCCACCTTCTCTGCCAACGTGCCGCAACTGTTCCTGGATGTGGATCGAGACAAGGCGCAAATTCTTGGCGTGTCGCTGGATCATATTTTCTCGACATTGCAGGCCAATTTCGGTTCCAGCTACGTCAACGATTTTAACCTGTATGGTAAAACCTATCAGGTGCGTATTCAGGCGGAGTCCGAGTACCGATCCACGATTGACGACATCAATCGACTGTATGTTCGCAACAGTGCTGGTGATATGGTGCCGCTGCGCGCGCTGGTCAGTGTGCAACCCACGTTGGGACCGCTGAGTATCAAACGTTACAACCAATTCCAAAGCGCCAATATCAACGCGACGCCAGCAACGGGTGTTTCGACCGGGGCGGCGATACCATCCCTCGAACAGATCGCGGCCGAGGCCCTGCCCCAGGGATATGCCCTCAGCTGGACGGGCACCGCCTTGCAAGAACAAGAAGCGGGCGCGTTGGTATTGGCGATCTTTAGTCTCGCCCTCGTCTTTGCCTACTTGTTCCTGGTCGCGCAGTACGAAAGTTGGACCATACCGGTATCGGTGATTTTGTCGGTGATGATCGCCGCGTTCGGGGCCTTGATCCCGATCGTCCTGTTGCCGTTCTTGAACTTCAATCTGTATGCGCAGATCGGGATGGTGATGCTGATTGGCCTGTCGGCAAAAAGCGCGATCTTGATCGTCGAATTCGCCAAGGTCCGTCGTGAAGACGGGTTGAGCATCTATGACGCAGCAATGGAAGCTGCACGTCTGCGGTTCCGCGCGGTGATGATGACGGCGCTATCGTTCATCCTGGGTGTGTCGCCGTTGATCGTGGCGTCGGGCGCAGGGGCGGCCAGCCGCGTATCGGTTGGTTTTGTGGTGTTTGGCGGCATGATCGCAGCGACCTTCATCGGGATATTCTTCATCCCGCCGCTCTATGTGGCGATCCAGTCGTTGCGCGAAAAAGTGCGCCCACCAAAGGTCAAAATGACTTAGTCCCAAAAGCAAAGGCGCGCGGGTTCAGTCCAGCGCGCCTTGCAAAGCTAACAGTTCGTTGGGGTTAGGAAATAATCTCAGCCGCAGGCAAACCCAGTCGATCGACCGTGTTGTCACCGTTGCGGATGCCGGCAATCGTCTCTTCTTCTTGGGCGATTTTTTCCAATGATGCTTTGAGCAAGCGTTCATGTTGCGCCAGTGGCACCACGGCCACGCCATCGTCATCGCCGACAATGATGTCACCGGGTGACACCGGGCAATCGCCACATGAGATGGTGCCATCGATGACACCACCAAATCCTTTGTGCGGTCCTGCGGGCACGATGGCGGACGAGTACGCGGGGAAGCCCAATTCACGAATTTCAGCAACGTCGCGGATGGCGCCATCAACGACGATACCGGCTACTTTTCGATAAATTGCGGCTTCGGTCATGATGCCGCCCCAGATGGCGACGTTTTCGACACTGCGGGCATCGATCACCATCACCTCGCCCGGTTTGCACATCCCGATCAACGTGTGCGGTGCCGCGTTATCCCCTGACATGCACGTCACGGTTCGGGCCTGACCACAAAGCTTCATGCCCTGCCAAACAGGGCTGATCCGGCCGCCCATGACCTGGGTGCGATTCATCACGTCGGACACGATGGCCGGTGGAATATTGCGCCATGCGTCAATTACGTCGGCGGGAAGGGTTTCGAATGAAACGTCGTACTTTTGAATGGTCACAGGAGCCTCGTTGTATTGTGGATGTGTTGGCAAAGCCTAACGATGCATCCTTGATCCCGCAACTGAGGCATCCCAGTTATTGATGAATTGATCACAAGTTCGTGCGTCTGAGTCGTTTAAATGATGATCGCTTGCAGGGGGTGGCCCTGTCGGGAACAATGCGCGCAAACATATTTGGGCCCAGAAACGCGGTCGGAGAACGAAATGCTAAAAAGTTTACTGGGTTTGGTCGGTTTGGGCGGTCCAGAGTATGACGCCAAAATTTTGGCCCGCGACGCGCGGTCCATGATCGACATGGTTCATGGACAACACGGGGCAGCATCGCTACAGGCCATCGCGGACACGTGTCGAGAGCACATTAAATTGGTGCACGAACGGGGTATCAATGATCCGCAGTTTTACGAGCAGGGTATTGTCCAATTGACGGAACTCAACAAAGCCGCCCGCATGCGTCGCGACAATACGGTTTGGTCTGGCATTACATTGTCGATCATTTATGTGCGGGCCGAGATTTTAGGCGATATCGCCTTGCCGGCAAAAAACGTTATCGAAGGCTTCATGCAAAAGTGGGAGCATGATGGCAACTTGGGTGACGAAGACGAAGGTGCCGATGTCTACTGAAATCGGCCAGTGGCTTTAATCGAGAAATTTAATTTGAAATCTTAGTTAGCTGGAACGGGTGCGATCACGTGTGATTTCTGCACGGGTTCAACCCCAAGATCGGCAGCGCTGATCAATCCATCGTGAGCGGTCGCAAAGAACACGACAGTGATGACTAAGAAGCACACGGCGACGCTAATCCGCATAAAGTTGCCCAGTTTGTCCCACGGTCCCGCTTCTGCGTAAGCCCGTTGGCCTTCTGCGATGTCGCCCATAGCTTCTGCTCCAATGCCCAAAATCTTGTGATTTTTAATCACTACATGGGCAATAAGGCCAAAAAAGGGCAAAGGAAAGGTTAATTCGCTGAAATTCCCTGAGATTCGGTGAATACTTACAAAACTTTGCATAAGACCGTTATTACAGATTATCGCGCAGACCCGGCCAGTTTTTGTCACCGGCGACGATGTTGGCGGCTTGATCTGAATTCCAACGTGACCGCACACCTTTGGAGTAATTCAGATAGAGCGACCCATCAACGATGGACCATGCGGCGGGATCGGTGGAGGCCGTGTACCCGCGCGATACGGCATAGGCGCAATATCCGCCATACTTCGGTGCGTACTTTTCAGGGTTGTCCGAGAACGTTGCCAGGTTTTCCGCATTGGCGAAGCGCCATTTGGCCCCATTCCATTCAAATGAATGCGCGGACTCACCCTCGACGGGTTTGCTCATGGTGAAGTAGGCAACCGGATCGTAACCGTTAATGGCAATGCCGCCCGATTGATAGGTCACGTCTCCGGCCTGAACAGATGGGACGGCGGCAATGGCAAGCGCACCAAGCACAGCGCCCAAGAAAATGCGGCGGCTGAGTTTAGAACCAATACGTGTCATGTCGAAATCTCCAATGGTATCCGTTGCATCCTATATAAGGCCAGACTCACTCACGGGCTTCTCACAAGTGCGTTAGATATATGTCAGCAAGATTATTGGCTGCGCCAGCGTTGGAATGTGATTTCGATATCGGGGCCGAACTCGGCCCAGAATGCGGTATCGACGGCGAGCGCGTTACGAAACTTTGCCCGCGATGTGGGTAGCTCTGCGCGCACATTCTGCGGCACAGCATCAAGGCCCGACAGACGTGCGGGGCCGAACCGCAAACGAATACTCAGTTCTGCCAGGCGACCCGCATCTGTCGCGTAGCTGATGAAACGTTGCGCATTGGCAAGCTTGGAACTGGATGAGGGGATCGCCCAAAAACTCGTGCGCCACAGTTGCCGATCCCACAATAGTGACGCTGGCCGACGTGCCCCCTGGCGTGGACGCAGAAACCGACCGGCATAGGCCGTGGTCATGCTGACCAGTCCCTCGTTCAACAGTTTCTCGGCCCCCGCACCGGACCGCCAGAACACCAAGCTGGGTCGGATGGTGTCCAGTTTCGCCAACGCGCGCTCTACGCCGCCGGGACGACGCAACACGTCATAGACATCTTCGTTGGGAATGCCATCGGCCATCAAGGCGACTTCTAACGTGCCCTCGGCCCCGGCATAGATGCCGCGCTTACCGGGGAAGTTTTCGGTATCAAAAAAGTCGCGGAGGGTCCTTGGGGGGGATGTCGCAAACGTGGTGGTGTCAAAGGCGATGGCCTGGGACCAAATCATGGTCCCGATCCCGCAGGGATGCAGGGTGCCCTCGACGAAATCATCCAGGATGCCATTGCCGAGAACCTCGGCCGCGTCGATCCTGCGGAACAATCCACTGGCGCATCCGCGGGTCAGATCGGCGCGTTCGACATCGACCACATCAACAGTGTTGCGCGATGATTGGGATAGAAACCCATCGTCGGAAAAATCGCCGTTGTGATAATGAAAGCGAACGCCGATCCCGGTTTCACGGGTGAACGGCTTGAATACAGCGGCTTCTTGGGCAGCACTGTAAAAACCGCTCCACGTGGCGACCGTGATTTGGTCGGCCTGGGCATGTGCCGATGGCGATAATAACATCCCGCCCACCAGGACGAGGCATGTTGTCGCCAGCGATTTGAGGGATCCATATGACATCACGATTAGTTTACGCGATTGGTCCCGCCACTGGGAACGGCAAATTGTCCCCAGCAGATGCTGGTCGGAATTAGCCCGCCAGGTATGTAACGTTCAGGGCGGCTGCAATACTGATAAGTGCGGCGAAAAACAGGGTGTTAAAAATAACGGCTCTCATTTGATTTCTCCAATCAAGTGTTTCGTGTTGATCCTGATATACGCCTGTCTTTAATTTCAAACAAACAATATTAATTTGTTATTATATATAGAATATCTTAATTTAAATTATGAATATCTTACATTTTCGAACACTGGTCGCGGTCCACGACGCGCCGACCTTTGCTGACGCCGCCGAGGCTTTGTACCTGACCCCGGCGGCGGTCAGCCAACAGATGAGACATCTTGAGGAAACCTTGCAGGTCGCACTATTTGATCGGGCGACACGACCACCACGCCTGAACGCGCATGGGCTGCGTGTGGTCGCCCATGCCCGTGATGTGTTGGTCAGTTATGATCGGTTGGTCGAAATCGCTGGTGCCGTCGATGAAATCGCGGGCGTATTGACCATAGGTGCTGCCACCGGGATCACCAGCCGCCTGATCCCCGCCATGTTGCGACGGCTGCGCGACAATTACCCGGCGTTGCAAATCAAAATTGAAGAAGGTGTGACCACCGATCTGATTTCCCGTGTTCGCCGTCGTAGTTTGGACGCCGCCGTTATCACCGAACCGGATATCCCGGAACCCGACCTGGTGACTCTGCCGATCACATCTGAACAGATGATGGTGCTGGCGCCAGTGGATAGCGTGGAAAATGATTGGAAATTGTTGATCGCGTCACGTCCTTTCCTACGCCTTAACCGTTTATCTGGCGTCGGGCGATTAATCGATGCGGAAATCAGAAAGGCACGGATACCGGTCCAAGAAGCCATGGAATTGGATAGTTCAGAATCAATTGTCGATTTGGTGACAGAAGGTTTGGGTATCGGCGTTGTCCCGGCGGGCCGGGTCACAGATGACGTGCGCAAATCGCTCAAGGTCGTGCCCTTTGGCTCCCCACCCGTCATGCGAAATGTCGTGCTGATTGAACGCACCAATAACCAGCGTTCCGATCTTGCTAACATTTTGTATCAGGAATTGCGTGCGCTGACGGCGAAGCCAAAAAAGAAGACCTAATTTTGATTATGGGAATTGCCGAGCCCACTTGTCGCATCGATTATTTGTTCGCGAAGCCAACGTAGTGCTGGATCGGATTGATAACGTCGATGCCAGTACAAGTGCCAACGAAACTCGTCATTACTGAAAGGTGTGTCGACAATAGCGACATCGCGGCTTTGCGATAGGACGCCTGCGATGCTCTCGGGGATTACCGCGACTAAGTCGCTGCTCGACACAATATCGGCGACGGACAACCAATGCGGCACCGTCAATGCAATGTTCCGTCCTTCGTTTGTGTTTGCTTTCGCGCCAATTTCTAGCGCGAACCGATGATCGATCGGGCTTTGTGCCACACGGACGTGCTTCTGCTCCAGAAACACATCCAAACGAGAAAGGCGTGTCTTTGCCTTATGGTCAGACCGGACCACGGTGACCACGCGATCATCAAATAACGGTGCCATCATCACCGATTTTGGCGGGGTCAGTTCCATGCTGACCGCCAGTTCGATGTCATCGCGGTCCAACGCATCCATCGTTGCGTCGGGGCTCAGATGTCGGGTTTCGATCTCAATGTGTGGTGCGCTTGCCTGAAGGTTTGCCATCAACGGCGGTAAGATTAAATGCGCCAACAGGTCGGACATGCGCACCGTGAAACGTCGGTTGCTGGTTTTAGGATCGAAACCATCTTCATCGGTGAGTAGATGTTCGATATCGCGTAACACGCGTTTGATTTCGGGGGCCAGTTCGACCGCACGGGGTGTCGGTTTCATTTCGCCCCCTTGTTTAACGAACAGGTCATCGTTGAACGTGTAACGAAGTCGGCTCAGCGCCGCGCTCATCGCCGGTTGTCCGATTCCAAGAATTTGCCCGGCCCGAGTAATATGATGGGTTTGCATCAGAGCATCGAACGTGACCAAAAGATTTAAATCGACCTTGCGCAGGTTCATGCGCCCAGACCTTCTGTGTCCCAGAGAGTGTAGCGAAACCAAGTTTTACTTTCGACCTCGTCACGCAACGGTACTGCGCAGGGTATGTCGCGCTGCCAGAGCCGTATTCCCTGATCCAGATCAGCAAGTGTTTCAGTCATTGCATTCTCAAATCACATTGTCAGTTCGAAGCTTAGATATTTCATCGCCGTCGAAGCCTAAGAGTTGGGAAAGTATATCCTCGGTATGCTCTCCCAATACCGGGGGTGCCACATAATCGTTCATCGATGTCTCGCTCAGATGCATCGGACTCTTGATAGTTCTGACTGGGCCGGCTGATACGTGAGGCATTTCTGCAACCATATGCCGAGACGCCAGCACCTCGCCTTCACAGACCTCATCAATGGTACGAATGGGTGCAGCGGGAATGCCCGCTTCCTGAAACGCCTCGATCCAATGCTCGCGGTGTTCTTCACGTAGGCGTTCACGCAAGATTGGCAATAAGACATCCCGGTTCGTAACCCGGTCGGGTGCAAGCTGAAACCGGTCATCGTTTGCCAAATCATCGCGCCCCATCACCGTGCAGCATTTCTGCCAGTGGGCGTTATTGGCAACAGCGAGGTTGAACCAACCGTCTGATGCTTCAAATGCTTCATAGGGCACAATGCTTGGGTGTGCGTTGCCACGCCGTGTTGGCGCTTCGCCAGTTGCGAAGTACATGCCCGCATTAAATGTCAGCAACGCGGCGGTGGCCTCGAACATCGATACATCTACATGTTGGCCTTGGCCGGAGATGTTTCGAAAATGTAACGCCCCTAAAATGGCGTTGGTCGTCGTCAGGCCTGTCACAAGGTCGGCGATAGACGTCCCGACTTTTTGTGGCGGGCCGTTGGCGTCGCCGGTGATGTCCATGATCCCGGCTTCGCCCTGCACAATGACGTCATAGCCGGGTCGATCTTTGGCGATGCCAGTCGCGCCAAAACCGGAAATAGATGCGTAAATAAGATCCGGTTTCCGGGCCTGTACTTGGTTATATGAAAACCCCAATCTGTCCATCACCCCGGGCCTAAAGTTCTCAACCAAAATGTCGGCGCTTTCGATCAATCTCCACAGAATGTCTTTGCCCTGCGGATGCTTCAGATCAAGGGTCATGCCCTTCTTGTTGCGATTGACCGATAAAAAATAGGCGGATTGATCCCCTTGATAGGGCGGCGCAAAACCACGTGCTTCATCGCCGTCGCCCGGTTTCTCGATCTTGATAACCTCTGCGCCCATATCACCCAGTGTCATTGTGCAATATGGGCCAGAGACGACTCGGGTCAGATCGATCACACGGAGTCCCGATAGCGGACCCATTATCTTGCGCCAACCAGTGCTTCCGTCATTTCCGCAAAATCGGCGCTGATCAAATCCGGCTGGTGCGGTGTTTCGCCAAACGGACGTTTGCGCCGATCAATGAAGACGGTGCGCATCCCGAATGACTTGGCCCCGATACAATCGAACGCATGGTTGGCGACGAACAGGCAACTGCTGCGGTCCTCGCCAATAATCTCTGCGGCGGTGGCATAGGTTTTCCAATGGGGTTTGAAGTAGCCTGCGTCTTCGACCGAAATCACGTGATCGAAATCGAACCCTATGTAGGGCCCGGCGGCTTTCAGCATATCGCGATCGCCGTTCGATAAAATCGCCAACATGAAGCCGGCACCGCGCAGATCATGCAGGCCCTGAATGACGTCTGGGAACGGTTTCAGTTTCTCGATTTCGGATACCAGCCAACGGACTTCGTCCTGGGTATAAGAAATCCCGCAGCGGTCCATGACGAACGACACGGCGCGATGCCCAATCTGGCGATAGGGCGTATGTCCGCGATCACAGAGCGCATCAATCATGGAGTTTTCGAAATGCGTGCGCCGCCACCAGGTCACGAACCGGTGCGCCTCGCCGTCCCAGCCTTTGTCTTTCAGGAACTCCCCGACGGCATCGGTCAGGCCCTTTTGCATATCGACGATGGTGCCGTATTGATCAAAGATCAAGACTTTGGTTTCGCGGGCGAGTACGCCGATGTCTTCCATTACTTCTCTCCAAACAGTTGTTGTGTTCAGGGAAGTATGGCGGACGTTAAGAAATCATCAAAATCGATAATGAATATATCATCATTGATTTTATCAATGTGAGATTTCGTCCAGGCTTTCCCGTAAGGATCGATCCAGAATCTCGATCCCGCGATCAATCTCGGCTTCGGAAATCGTCAGCGGTGGGGCGATCCGCCACACAGAACCGCGTTCCTTGCGCCTTTTGATGTTCATGCTTAGGCCGTATTCATAACACTTCTTGGTCGTGGTCTCTCCCAGCTCGTGGTGCGGCTCGCGGGTTTCGCGATCTTTGACCAACTCAACACCCAAAAGCATTCCGGCGCCGCGAATATCACCGATGGCTTCATATTTTTGCTGTAGGCCTTCCATTCGGCCGCGCAGATACGCGCCCATGGTTTTTGATCGCGCCAATAGGTCTTCTTGTTCCAACGTATCCAGCACCGCGAGGCCGACGTGTGCCAGCAGCGGATCCGATACGTGACTGGTGTAGTAATTATAGCCACGTTCATACACGGTCTGTTCTATTTCATCTGTCGTGATTACGCCCGCCAACGGTAACCCACCGCCCAAGGTTTTAGAGACGTTCAGAATGTCTGGCGTGACCCCGAAATACTCGGCCCCCGTGCGTGTGCCGATACGACCGAACGCTGTTTGGGCCTCGTCAAAAATCAACAACATGCCGCGTTCGTCAGCGGCTTTGCGCAGGCCTTCAAGGAAACACTTGGGTGGCACCAAGACCCCACCCGCACTTATGATGGGTTCAACGATGATAGCGGCGGGCCTGCCGGTAGATGTCATATCAAACATCTTCAGGCCGAGTTCCAGGCACGCCATCGCTGATTCTTCTTCGTCACCCGCGTCGATATGGGGTCGATACGCATTGGGTTCAGGAATGGCAAATACCCCCGGCGTTGGGACGCCATAACCACGACGATCACTGGCGAAAGATGCCGACGAGGCGGCACCTGTTACACCATGCCATGATCCGCCGATGGCGATGACTTCAAACCCGCCGGTGTACAGCTTGGCCATGCGAAGTGCGGCTTCGTTACTTTCGGATCCGGTGTTGATCCAGAGTGATTTGTTCAGACTAGACGGCATCCAATCGGTGGCGATGCGACGCGCCAGTTCGGCGACCGATTCTGGAATCATGCCGCTGAACATATGATACGCGGTTTTTCCTGCGTGCTCGACGGCGTTGACGATATTGGGGTGATTATGGCCGATGGTGGAGCACATTTGCCCCGACGTGAAATCCAAGATTTCGCGACCCGTATCATCGCGAACGATACAGCCCTTGGCCTCGGTAAACAGGTTTTCGAACGTATCCCCGCCGTAGCGAATCAGATGGTCGCGTGCTGCCTTGCGCAGGTCTTCATCCATGATGCTTCTCCCTTGAGGAAATATTGTCGGATGAATTGGGTGTTTATATCAAGTCGCGTTTTAGTTGGGTCATCCTAAACCGCGCCCTCGCTGATGATGACCAGCGGCTTGGCATCCGATGGCAGGTCGGCTTTAAGCAGGGCCGTGTATCCCGCCGTGCCGGATGGGGTCGAATTGATCCCATACTCTTTGAGCTTGGCAACAGCCGCATCGGCTTCCTCGTCGGTTACGGTGACATAAGAGCAATCGCACTTTTCCAGTGCATGGAATGCGACCAGTGATGGGTCCTTGCAGTCCAGTCGGCCCATGTTCGATACGGAGCCGGGGGCGTGCACGATCTCACCGGCTTCGTGGCTGTTTTTCAAGCATGGCGCACGCTTAGGTTCGACGATAATGATCTCGGGCTGCACCGACCAGTTTCGACGGATCATATGCGCGATCCCAGTGGCCAATCCGCCGACGCCTGCCTGCAAATATACATGCGTTGGCCAGAGTTGGTCGCCGCGTTCAAACGCTTCGCGCATTTCTTCGGCGATCACGGTGTAGCCTTCCATGACCAAAGATGGCCGGTACGTATAGCCCGGCCATGATCCATCAGCGAGGAGCAGGGCGTCTGTTTCTTCGCCATCTTTATTGGCGGCGTCCAGGCTGGTTTCATACGTAGGGCCGGAACGGACGACCTCAGCACCGATGCCGCGCAGGCGTTCGGCGAACCCTTCGGGGACTTCTTCGGATAAATGAATGCGCGCCTTGGCACCAAAAATATTTGCCCCCGCCGCGACTGACAGACCGTGATTCCCGGCACTCGCGCACATGAATGTCATGTTTGAAGCGAAGTCCTTCACGGCATCAGACGTAAATTCTTCGGGCGATAGGGGATCGTGACCCGCCTCAACCCATGCGTCGTGGATCATCT
>CBFHXC010000008.1:0-62586 GCA_965659695.1 Rhodospirillales bacterium | reverse complement strand
ATAGGTTTGCCATGCTGGGCGTGGTAAGCTTGGTGGCAAAGAAGATCAAAAACCCAAGTAAGCCGAGCACGACACCACCCATGATGGCGAGACGCATTGGACCTAGATTTCTAATGGCTTGAACGAATGTATCCACTTCTGCCCCCGATAAAACTGCCTGTGTTTGCGCACAGCGCGTACCACTGACCATTGACGATGATCAGATCCTAATAGGGGTTTAGTGAACAAGAAGTTAATGACCGGCAAAAATTGCCTACCGACATTAACCTCTTTTACTTTTTTTGGACGTTTTCGCGGTGATTTAGCTCGCTGAATTTCGGTAGTTTTTGATCCGTGTGGTTCGCAAACCCTTCATACCGTGCCGGCCCAGAAGCCTTTCCCACGATTTAAATTCATCGATTGATAGCTTGTAACGCTTACATGCGTCATCCAACGTAATGATACCTGTGCGCACACCAGCGACAACCTCTGCCTTGCGTCTTGGAACCCACCGCGTCGTGTCTGCAGGTGGAAGATCACTCAAAGACATCGGTCGTGATGTTGAACTGAGGGCTTCAGACCTTTGAGGTCTTATGCCTTCGTCATGTGATTTCATCTCGGTCATTGCATTCTGCTTCCCGATACTGCTTTTGTAAGTTTCACTCCCCGAGAAACTTTGGACCTTAATGTAACCAGAAGGAATTTAACAAAGAGCTAAATCCTAGGGTAAACAAGGCGTTAAGGTCGATTTTTCTGAAGTTAGAGTTTTTTCAAATCAGAGCAGATTTGTTCGATAACAGAGGACCAATCACCGGGCTTTTGTTGGCGATATAGCGTCATTTTGGGATACCAAGGGCTGTCATCTCGGCCCAGGAAATAGCGGGTATCAGGGTCAAAACTCAATAAAACCCATGTATTTTTGCCGATTGCTCCGGCTAAGTGTGCTGGCGCACTATCGACGCTAATGATCAGATCCAGCGCATTCATGTACGCGGCGGTATCATCGAAAGTTTTTAAGTTTTTACGTGGATCGTGAAGGCGTTCGTTACGCCAAAGATCGCCACGGGGCCCAATGAGCAAATTATGGAACTGAATATTGGGGATATCCAATAAGGGACTGAATTGTTCTGGGGTTAGTGATCGACTGTAATCATGTGATTGCGACGGATTGCCCGCCCAAATTAATCCGACTTGAGGCGCAGGGCTCTTAAAACTCTCTCGCCACCTATCAGTCGCATCTTGGTTTGGAGCAATATAGGCACGTTCAGTTTTCAGGTTTTCCAAGGTTATCCCGAAATGGTGAGGCAGGCTCATCATCGAGACAAAGAAATCAGATTTTGGGGGTGTGTCATCTAGTGCGATGAACCTAATTTCGTTGGCCTGCCCACGGCACAATAGGTCATGAAGCGTTGGTTCACACATCACGGTCAACTTATCCGCGTGGACGGATAGATCCTTAATGTATCTGGCATAAATGATGGCATCGCCAAAACCTTGTTCGTTCCAAACGATCAAGGTTTTCCCTGAAAGGTCCTCACCATTCCAAGGCGTCGCATCCAGCTTGTTGGGAAGTGTGTGCCAGTTTGGATTATCCCATCGCTTTTCATAGAGGGCTAAACCCTCTTTCAATTGTCCCTTTTGGATGAGCAGGCTGGCTTTTTTAAGATGGGCTTCGATATAGTTGGGATTGAGCATGATCGCTTTGTCAGCGAACTCAAGCGCTTGGTCATGCCGCCCGGCCGCAGCAAGGAAAGCCGACATATTCAGATTGAGAATGGGGTTTCCAGGCTCAATCGTTAAGGCTCCACTTAATGCGCGCTCTGCTTCGTCCATCCGACACAATCGTTGCAATGCATTTCCACGATTGGTCATCGCGTCAGTAAATTGGGGCCGGAATAACAACGCGGTATCGTAATTCTTCAACGCTTCTTCAATGGCACCCATATCATAAAGTTGAGTGCCCAGATTATTCAGGATTTCCGGTGTGCCGGGTTGCAGCATATCAGCTTTACGAAAGGCTTTGAGCGCTTCTTCGTTATTCTTCTTGTCGCGCAACAAGTTGCCAAGATTGAACCAGGCTGCGGCACTCTTGGGTGATTTCTTGATCGCATTGCGATATGCGGTTTCAGCTCTTTCGAAATCGCCCGCCGATTTCAGTGCCGCACCCATGTTTATGTAAAGCTCTCCGACATCGGGATGAAGCTTGATGACATCGCGGAATGCCGCTGCTGCTTCGGAATAGTTGCCTCGGGCGAATGCCTGATTGGCCTGATTTAATCGCTCTTCCGCATCCACAGGTTTTACTTCCGCTTTTCCAAGACGATGAGGCTATAGGGGTTGAACGGGTTAATCCCAGAAATATCATATTCAGCCTGCTTCATATCGACGATTTGTCGTTTAACGGCATGTTGTATCACGGACAAAAGATTGAGATTGTACCGACCGCTAATGGACCACGATACCGCGTTCGATAAAACGGCGGCATTGACTAAGTTGAAGATAAACTCTTTGACATGGAATTTCTCTAAAGGGATGTTTCCCATCATCTCCTTAAGCGTGGTTGCGACGCCAAACTCTTGAAGCTGACCAATACGTTGCCAGCCAATTGGTTCATAAAAGATCAACGTAACGTTGTTCGCCATCGCCATCACTCGATCTATGAAATCGGTCCCGATGAATGCGATTTGCTCGATGGCGGCGCACGAAAAAACGACGATATCGTTTAGGTCCTGCAATCCAGAAAAGTCAGGGTTGTAGAAATCAAAATGATCTGTACTGAACTGGATTGTCGGGTCCTTCTGAAGCAATTCTTGTGTGCAGTTTAAACCATTTTCAGATTGTTCTAGTCCTACAAAGGTCAGGTCGCGCCGATGTGTTGCGAGTGCAATCGCTGCCAAGTTGCGGCCCCATCCGCAGCCGAGTTCAACCACAGCCTGAGTATCGTCATTAAATGCATTAATGATTGTATCAATCATGCGGGTATCCGTCGTCGCATTCGGAACCATCACGTATCTACCGTCGCGCACAATGATCATGTGTCCATCGGTTTGTCGAATGTTGGCGATGTTGATTCTGACTTTGTTGGCGCCGATGTCGTTGGAAACAATCCCGTTTGAGAATGGTACTCCCTCGACTGCGCTCAAAAGGCTCTCAAGATTTGCTGAGGAATCCCGTGCTTGTTCGAATTTGATGGATGTTCTTGCCCAAGAGTCTTCGTAGTGCTGTTTTTGACCCTCATTAGTAATACTAAGCCGTTGCGCGAGTTCGTCAAAGACAGCGTCTGAGGCTGTGATCGACACGCCATCAATAATTTCCAGTGCATTTTTTATTTGTTCGCTTGTGAGCGGCATTTTTCAAGCAACCTTACCATGACATCGTTTGAACTTTAAGCTAGAACCACACGGACAGTCAGCATTCCTTGATATTTTTATCGGAGCAGGAAATGCGCGATCAGGCGATGCAATTCGTTCTTCTGCGGGGGCGGGCTGATTTGGCTCATCGCCTGCGAAGAGCCGACCTGCAGTTTGTTCAAGCTCATCCAACATGCTGCGATATTGCACTGCGGCCTGTTCTGCGAAAACTTTGAGCGCATCGGGTGAGCCCACTCGATTTCGATAACGCTCCATAAACAAAGTCATTGCGATGACCGTTCCACGGGTGAGCATGAGGGCCGCCATCTGCGGTCCCATAGGAGGTGGGTCACGATACCCAAGAGGTAACTTAAACACATCCAGCAACTCAGTTTCGTAACTCCCGTCCTCTAGTTTTTTTGAAAATGTTAGAATGGTGCGTAACTTTTGGAACAATGATTGAATTTCAGGCATCAGCGTTTCGCGAGGCCAGTGCGTCGTTTCACGAGTGACAGCTTGGAACTGGGCGCAGATATCTTTGATACAATCAGATTTATTCAGACTATGTGATATTTCAATCTCGTTGGATCGCAAAGGCGTCGCATGGTTTAAACGTGCACCATCAGAGCAATTCTTAACCTCGGCATGTTGACCAACAGTGCGGATCAAATCGTCAGCGTTGATTTGCGCTGAAAAGAACGGACGAGAGGTCCAAATGGTATCCACAAAGTTGCCTGGGATTCCAATGTCGTATTGGTCTAAATGCGCGGGCGCGTTATCTGAATCATAAAAGCTGCCACGCGTGTGATGCCGTGATGGATCACGTGTGCCCAAATCTAAACCAAACAGGTAAATATCCTGAAAGCCGCTCTCTAGCGCGAATGATAAAGCGGCGTTTCCGGCCGTTGGTCCTGGAAGCGAGAGTGTCTCTTCGATCCCCGATGCAAAGATTGGATATGATGAAAGTGCTTCGCGCGCGTACAAAATAGCATGATCAAAGTAGTCGAGGACTTCGGACTCTACCGATGCGGCCGCGACCAAACGAATTTTTGAAAGATCATAATCCTTAGAGAGTTCAACTAGCTTTGGTGTGATGTAAACATTCTCTAACTCCACGTGGAAATCTGGCGTGATCCCGGCGTCCAGCAACGGGCGTAATGCCGAGGCGATCGACAATATGATCGCATTCGATTGGTGCCGATGGATCGCATCAAGATCTTGTTCCAACGAAGGGCCACTGGCGACGACAAAAACTGGCATACCTGTGATAGGGTTTTGATTGCGTAAAAATGAACTGACCTTACCCGTTTTTCGGTTTTGATAGGTGTTCCAAAGCATCACGCATTCATCATGGAAAAAACCAAGCTGTGTAATGGATAGCATCAAAGTCTGCGCTATGTGACCGGCAACACGAGCTTGCATTTCGCGGTCGCCTTGTATGATCGCCGTGAAATTATCGATTTGGGTCGGATTGTGAAGACGGCATGTTCTCCAAGAATTCTCGACGATTAACGTCGGATCGCTCTCTGTGATGATAATGACAGATCCGCCTGCTGTTTGAATATTATTGATACGTTGGCCCCAATCGATCGTCTTCAGGGATGCTGCGAATTGATGAACATCACCAATACCGATCATCAGGCATTTTGGTCGATATAACTTGATCGCCTCGTCCAGCACTTGCTCGGTTGGGGCGCCGACAAGTAGCAAGTAATACGAACTCTTATCACGCGGGGTGTCGAAAAAGGGGATTTGTTCCCGATTTAATCGTTGCAACAATTCATCAACGAAATCAAAAGTGGGTAAATCGATATCTTCACGGCGTGGTGCCGACATCGGATAACTCAGCGTCTTATGTATGTGCCAATGATCTCTTTGCGCTTGATCCATGGTGTTCAATGCATCAACCAAAATCCGGAAAACCGGCTCAGACAGATGCCTGAATACGTTCAGGTTTTTCTTCTCAAGCTCTGTGATGCCTTTGGACATGCGACGCCATTCATTCCGAATCGGTGAAAAACCCTAACAACGAATGGGGGTAAGGGAAACTCATCAAAGTGCAGAAAACCGAGTGCCAAAATGGGATGGCCCCGATATCGGATTTGCAGTCCGATGCCGGGGCCTTGGGTTGGGACGGTGGGTTGGAGTTGTTCCCCCCTGGGGTTAACGGGGGGCTCCGGATGAGCTAGCCTTTATCGTTTGATACGGACTAACTCTTCGAGCATTTCATCAGCCGTCGATATAATTTTCGTCGATGCTGAATATGCTCGTTGGACAATGATCATAGAGGTGAATTCTTCACCAATATCGACCGTTGACGATTCAAGCGCAGCCTGTGCGATAGAGCCCGCAGAGCCGTTGTTGGCTTCGCGGAGCGTGCTATCGCCGGACGCCTGCGTTTGGTTCCAAACGTTACCGGATCGGGCACTGAGACCGTTCACATTCACGAATGTTGCCAATGGGATCTTAAAGATTGGTCGTGTTTCACCGTTATCGAACAAGGCGGTCATCAAACCGCTCTCGTCAATGGTCACACCGGCGAGGGTTCCGAACTGCGAACCGTCCTGCGTAATAAATCCTGGTGTGAATTCTGCACCAAACTGGGTAAACCCGTTGGCTTCGTTAACTCGACCAAGGTCTAGGGTGATACGCGATGAATTTGATGCGTCATCATCCATGTTTGCTGCACCATTGGCGAAGCCGGTAATTTCCATTTCAGAAACTGCGAACGAAGCCGGCAAACCATCTGCGTCAAATGTGATGGCCTGATTCTTGTTAACAGCAAAATTTGTTCCGACTACATAAGTGGCGGCAGTACTTGCATCTGTCGGGGCCGTCGCAAAAGCGACACCGGTGTTAGCCTGCGCTGCAGAATTGAATAACACATTGAATGAACCCGACGATAGCGTGTCGATCACAAGCGTATCGACAAGTGCGCTTGGGCCGCCAATTGTTGTATCACTCACATTTCGCGTTCGAACACTTGATGCGCCAGATGCAAACGCTGGATCGTTTGTTTCAATCGCGGTTTCCAAGTTCGTTAGGAAAGTACTTAGATCCGCCTGAGAAAGAGCGCCAGCTGCTGCAGTTACAGCGACGTTGCTACCCGTTACGCCGCCACCAGTATCAATTTCATAATTGATCCCATTAATGGTAATCACGCTTTCGTCTGTAAGTGTTGTGCCTACAGCGAAAGTAAATTGATGGAAATCTCGGTTTACGGTGGAAGTTTGGGCAACAGTGAATGATGAATCTTGAGTGGTGGCCCTTGCCCCTGCTGTTGTTAGGAGACCGGTTGGATCAACGGCAATCGAGCCTGTGCCATCGTCGGTGAAGTAAATACCCGTTGATGAGCCAGGATTGACCACGATTCTGTTGTTGGTAAATCCGCCATGATCGGAGAAGTTTGAATCATCGGCTTTGACTGCTGCCACAAGCGCAGCCACAGCATTTGCAACAGTGGAGCTTGTTGTAATGGTCACAGGTTTCAACGTCGCGGTTTCCGTCACACTTGCGTTGTTATCAAATTCGTATGTCACGCCACCAATGACGACAGTCGAACCGTCAGCGGGAAGTGCGGTAAACTCTAATTGACCACGGCTTTCATAAACCGTGGCACCTGCTGTATCCGAGTAAAGCGTCACCACGTTGACGCCTGAAGGTGGTGTCACGTTGACGTCCCACTCGTTATCTCGATTGCCTTTGGTGTAGTTGAAGCTGGTCGTGTTCGCATTACCCAGCGTGTCAAAGAACTGTACGTCTGTTTTGTGTGTGGTGCCTACAGTGTCTGTAGATGGGAGGTTGGTACCAATGCCGATGTTAGATGTTGCGGTCGCTGTACCACCAACCCGGTTGAGGTTAACCGTCGCCAGGAAGTCCGTCGAAATGACGTTTTGGTTCGGAATGGTCAGTGCCGTGTTGTTAGTGGTCACTGTGCCATCGGCTGTTGTCGGCCAAGCTTGAAGATAGAACCCGGAAGTGTTCCGCAAGAAACCCTGATCATCTTGATAGAATGAACCGGCACGTGTGAATAAGAATTCATTCGATAGTGTTGGCGAGTTGGATTCGTTAACAACAAGGAAACCAGAACCAGAAATCGCGATATCAGTTTGCGATGTTGATGACTGCAACAAGCCCTGAACGCCTGTATCTTGCCGCGGTGCAGATTGCACGCCGCCAGGAGAAAACAACGTGGTCGAGGTTTGCACCGTAACCAGGGTTTGGAAATCGACCTGGACGCCTTTGTAGCCAATCGTGTTGACGTTGGTAATGTTATCTGAGATCGCGCCCAACGCACTGGATTGCGCGGTGAGGCCTGATACGCCTGAAGTCAATGAACCAAAGAGTGACATTTTTCTTCTCCTTCGACCACCAGCCCATTAGCTGGTGAGTTTTTAAAATCTACGCTATTCGTTCCCGCTTGCCGCTGCCGCTGCGGGTGCTTCCTTCACTGAAATCACACCGATTTGTAGAGCTTCGACATCGCCCATGAAGAATGTCGGCTCACCATTGTGAACACCGACACCCGTGACGCGTCCGAATGCGGTTTGGGTGATATCCAGAACTTCGTTTTCGCCATCCAGCCCCGTAACAACTGCGGCATATTCACCGTCTTCGACGGTTTGCCCATTATTGTCTTTGCCATCCCAAACAAACGTATGCTGGCCTGATGAAGTCTCGGCTTCTGTTTCGAAAACGGTGACGCCATTCGGGTCGCGAATGAAAATCGTTGCTGATTTGGCATTGACTGGCAGCGTGTATGTAAATTCTGCTTGGCCATTCTCAAGAGGAAGGGCTTGGCCAGGGACCTCGACCACTCTGTCGATGAAGTTGACCATGCTCGAAATTTGAGTGTTTTGTTGAAGACTAACCAGTTGTTCAAGGTTGGCATTTTGGAAAATTTGCTGCTCGACACTCGCAAATTGTACCAACTGCGAGGTGAACTCGGTGCTGTCCATTGGATCAAGCGGGTCTTGGTTCTCTAATTGAGTCACAAGAAGTGTCAGGAATTGGTTCAGATCTTCTTCAAGCTGGGCCTGATTATCTGCTGACTGCGTTCCAGCGATAGATGATGCTGATGTACTGCTACCCAAAATCATTTTCTTAACTCCTCAAATACCGTTGCAATCCGTTATGCCCGAACATCAAGGCGGCCGTTCATAAAGATGCCGCTCTCCCAGGCATTTACGACACCTGCATCGAGTTCTTCCTGATTGCTGTCATCGGCTACCGTTTCTTGGTTGCCAGATGTTGAATTATCGGCGGTCTCACCGTCAGTTGATTGTTGTTCCTGACCCTTCAGGTTGAACTCCATGTCGCCGGACTGAAGCCCCGCTTCTTGAAGGGCCCGTTGGAGTTCAGATGAATCGCGGCGAAGTAGATCAAGAGTGTCTTGTTTTTCTGCGGTGACCACGGTCATGACACGCCCATCGCCTGTCATTTCAAGTTTAACATCAACACGACCCAATTCCGCAGGCTTCAACTGAATTGAGATGCGATCTGTACCCGACTGAAGTGCCTTGGTGACCTTTACGGAGATTTGTTCTGTGATTGCTGAACCTTGAAGCTGATTTCGTTGTGCCGTCTGCGTTTGCTGTTGGGCCTGAGTATCTCGGCTTTGTTGTGTCTGTTGCGAAGTTTGCCCAGAGTTTGCATTTTGAATGTTGTTTAAACCGTCAGCGCCACCGCTGTGGTTGCCGCTTGAGGCTGACTGCACACTGGAAGGGGTGTTAGCGCCGCCAGTTGGTCCAGAGGCGATTTTTGCCTGCTGCATGCCCTGGTTATTGGCTTGCTGAGCAGATTGGGCTTGTTGTTGCGCAGCTTGGAGTTGCTGCGCTGTTTGTCCTTGCGCCCCTTGTTGCTGCTGACCTGTTTGTTGCTGTTTGTTGGCTGCGTTTGATACGCCGTCTTGGGTCAAAATAGATGTGTTCGCCGCGGTTAAAATCGGTTTCGAAGTTACTTGGGCTTGTTTATTATTGACGGTGACTTTGATATTGGTCTGACTCATTGGGCCGATAGCGCGGGACAATTGCTGCGCTTGGTTTTGAATGGGATCAACTCTGCCAGCATTTCCTGCATCAGATGCTTTTTGAGCATTCGCGCTAGCGTTTGCGGCGGTGTTGGTCGAAGCCTGATGGTTGCTATTTCTTCCATCTGCACCAGACTTTCCGGATTGCTTTGCAGCGATTTGACCCGCTGCAGCTTGTGCGCCCTCATTTCCACGCAACCCTTGTTGCGCAGTTGTCGCGTCGACCGTGGACGTCTTTTCACCGCTGCCCTTGATGTTCTTACTCGCATTATAGGTTGCTGCTGCAGTGACTGCAGCAGCTAGCTGGGCGGCGGTGCCATCGCCATTGTCCGAGTTGGCGGCTGATTCAGAGGCGGTGTTTTGTTCATTGCTTTGGCTGCTCTGGTCCTTTGTTCCGTCATCAGTGGCGTCGGCATTTTTTGAGTCCGAATCCTGATCTTTGGCGCCATCATCACTACTGACTTGATCGTCTTGCCGTGCGCCTTGCTCGTTAGTGTCGGAACGATCACTCGCGCTGGCTTGCTCGTTTGCGGGGTCGCTTAGATCAGGGCCTTCATCAATACCGTTATCGCGTTGATTTGATGCTTCTGAGCGCAAAGATGTATCGCCGTCTTCATCAGATCTATCATCGCGTTCCGACCCGGTATCGCGGCGGTCTACATCTTTTGCGGATGTGTCGACGATGGTATCGTCAGAGGAAGACGTGAATAAGTTCGCTTGTTCGGTAGCGGAAAATGCATGATCTAGCCTGGCGCCGACGCGTTGTAATAGCTCATCAAACGAGAACGCAAATCCCCCCAAGTTAACGGACTGACTTTGAACTCCTTGTGATTGCGCGGTCGGATTTTGCCCGATTGGAGTGTATGTGGAGCCTTGAACCTTCTGTTCGATCGTGAGCTTTTCCATTGTAGTGCCTCAAAAGTGAAAATTCGCTGCACCACTAGAAGCAAGCACTGGGCCAGTTTTCTTGAAAATAACTAAATTATTGAAATATAGAGAGAATCCTCTCATTCGTTCAGGAACTAAGTCACTTTTGAACGCTAAAATGAAAAGAAAAGGAGGGGGGTTGCCGAGTGGATATTGGGAGTAGGGAAGATTCTGCCTATCAACGAAAAAAGGCCGATAAGGCCCCCATGTATCAGCTATGCGAATAAACGGACTTAACTGAAAATATTCAGGATTGATCCGCGAGGCGGTTCAAACTGCGTGCCCGCTACCAATGCGTCTGCAAGACCACTTTGCACTTCGAACGCGAGAGAGATTGAACGGATTAGGTTCCCATAACGGTTCTCGATATCTTCGATCTGGCCCAGCTGGTCTTGAATCCCCTGGGATGTCATATCAGAAAGCTCAAAATCCAGCTCCAGGCTTTTTGCCGAAACATCAATGATCAATTGAGTCAGGCCCTGGAACAGGGTGGTGGATGTTTCAGCATAGGTCCCGGAGCGTGAGGATATGGTCGAAAGTGTATCTAAAAGAGCCCGGTTATCGTTGGTCACAGGGTCTGTGCCTGCGTCATCAACAGTGCCAGAAACAGCGGTTAAGTCATCAAGGGTCAGGGCTTCTTGGCGCATGAGGTTGCCGAGATTGCCATCGGTAAAGTTTGGGAACGTGTGGGCCAGTTTAATCTTGTAAATTTCTTCGAAGATTTCTTTAGCCGCTTCGTTCAGGGCTATTGCTTCGTCGTCAGTCAGGGTGCCATTGCCATCCACATCAGCTGCCGACAGGGCTTCTGACGCCCGAAGCTGAATAACCTGAAATCTGGAAGCGTTGGTTTTGAGATCACTTTGAAGGCCGCGGAGTTCGTCTTCACGATCTACGAGGTCATCCCGTTTCGATTGTAGGGCAGCAATTTCCCGCTCAATCCCATTTTCGCGAACTTTCTCAACTTCGGCATTTTGCTGACGAAGCAAACCATTCTGAATTTGGCCAAAGCGGACTTCAAACTCAGCCTTATTCGCGGCCTGAGATATTTGAGAGAATTGTCCAGCAAATGTGTTTTTTACATCCATAATAATATTCTAATGCAAAAACCTGACCAAAAAATGACGCGCGTCACAGAAGATTAAAAAATTTCGCTAGTAAAGTCTACAAAACAGCAAGTTAAAGCGATTAAAGTAGAAAATAAAGAGGCCGCCCTTTTAAGAAAAGGACGGCCCCAATAACTATTCGGGTATATACCCTCGTCCTCGGCTTAACCGAAGAGCGAGAGGATCGAAGCTTCAGCCTGAGCGGCCAGAGACAACGACTGAATACCCAACTGCTGACGAGTCTGAAGGGCCAGCAAGTTAGCACCCTCAGAGTTGATGTCGGCAAGTGTCAGCTTGTCGGCACCGCCTTGCAGCGTGTTCACGTAGTTTTCGGTAAAGTCCAAACGAGCATTCAACAACGCAACGTTTGTACCCAGCGTTTGTGCTTGCGTACGCAGTTCGGTCAACGCGGTATCAAGCTGAGAGATAACAGCATTAATACGGGTGGTGTCACCTGCACGAACAAGACCAGTGAAGTTAATTTCACCACCGTTCGCAGTGATGTTGGAAGCAACAGCAAGACCCTGCACTAGTGCAGTCCCGGTGAAGTCCCCTGTGATCGCAGTTGCACCAGAGCCAACACGAACAAAGGTTGCACCCGTTACGCCACTGAGACCAGTACCCGTCGTGATCAGCGTTGTGGTGAAGATTTCACCGGCTGTCAGTGTGAAGGTCTGACCACTAAGAACCTGAAGGGTTCGTGTGCTGCCACCCGTCAATTGGAAGGTGAACGAGTCACCAGATGTCAGGGTAACGTTGGACGAGCCGTTATAGGTTAGTAGTTTTGCGTCAGTCGTATTGGTGGTCAACGAGAGTGTTTCTGCCGAGTAAGCGAAGCTGGCATTCACAGAACCCGTAGTCAAAAGTGCGACCTGACCAGCCGTAGCAGCTGTTGTCGATGAAACAACGTTCACGGTGAACGCAGCATTTTGCGACAGTGTCAGTGCTTGCGCTGTGGAAACGGTGAAGTTGAAGGTTGAACCCGTACCGTACGTGAAGGTAAATGCTTCACCAGCAGAGAACGTTTTCGCAGAACCTTCGTACGTTAATGCAAAGTCACTTGTCGTTGACAGGAAACGATTCTGGAAGTTCGTCGACGCGGTGATGCGGTTAATTGCAGCGAACGTGACTGAATCGTCCTGCGTCAGATAAGAGTTAGCCGCGATGTTCAGACCAGCTGTATCTGTGCGAAGATTAACCGATCCAATGTTCAATAAGCTGGCACTTTTCTCGGAAAATTCAATCGAGATTTGCTGGCCAGTACCGTTAATTAGGTTAGTACCCTGATACGAGGCATCAGTAGCCAGATTATCGAGCTGAGTCCGAAGGTCGTTGAACTGGGTGACCAGATCGGCAACCTGTGCATCGGTTGCGGATCTGATCGAGTTCGCAATACCTTTTGCTTGCTGCACAAGCTGTTGAATCGCTTCAACACCATCCAGGGCTGCGGTAACAGTGCTAAGCCCCTGGTCGATGCCGTCACGTTTCTCCAGGAAGTCAGAGGAACGGTCACTGAGCGAACGAGCCTGGAAGAACGAAACCGGATCATCAATAACCGTAGATACACGAAGACCCGTCGACAGACGGTTCTGTGTACGTTCGATCAGATCGGTTGTACCTTGGAGGGAAAGTAGAGACTGCCTCACTGAGGCGGATAGAGTAACGTTAGACATGATTTAGAGCTCCATTCTAGAGTTCGATTTACCGAGCGATTCTAGCTCAGAACCTTATTCCGACAGCATTCTTGCTGATAAATGAAATAAAGTTACTTTCTCTTTAGCCAATAATGCTCCTTCGCGCAAGTATTTTTTGATTGGTCGGTGAGTCGGTTTCTACTTACTGCCTTTATTACTGGCCCCGACGTTAACCATCTTTATACCATTCAAACGCTACATTTTATGAATCAAACCTGCCGCAATTCTGCGGTACGACTAGTTGAGGAAGCTGCATGAAACCCTGGCTCGGTATTACCTGGAGCATCTCCAACCGCTTTGGCTGGGGAATATATGGGTTTAACCTAGTTTTGGAATTGTTGAAAAGGCAAAGTCCTGCACCGGTATGCTTCGGTGATATTGTGACGGATACCTTAAGTGACGATCTGATCGAGAAATTACGTCCTGCAATTCAGTTTCAGGAACAAAACCTGCGGAATTTCTACAAGATGGGTCAGGTGGCTAAGCTGGGCGATGCGATTGTCCTGCATGCACTCGGAAATGGCATGGACTGGAGCATGGTTAGTCAGGGTGTTGAGGGTGAGATCAATGCCGGCGTCATTTTCTTCGAATACACAGAGATTTCTGAAGAGGGCCGTCAACGGTTGTCGCGTTTGAATGGCACTGTCGCCGGGTCCACATGGAATGCTGATGTGCTCAAAAGTTGGGGCATTAAAAACGTAGAGACGGTATTTCAGGGTGTGGATATCGATCTTTTCCATCCCAGACCCAAAACAGATGAGTATGAGGGCAAGTTTGCAGTTTTTTCCGGTGGCAAATTCGATTTTCGGAAAGGTCAGGATATTGTCGCGGTTGCTTTCAAAAAATTTGCTGAAACCCACTCGGATGCAGTTTTGGTTACAGCGTGGCAAAATTTGTGGCCTTTGACGGCGCTGCCAATGAAGTTTTCATCTCATGTGCAGACACTCCCAGATATCCGCCCAGATGGATCAATGAACCTGCAGAAATGGGCCGCGGAGCATGGTATTCCGCCTGAGCAGTTTGTCGACCTTGGTATGCAGCAAAACGCAAAGATGCCGAATATCCTGAAAAATATGGATCTGGCCATCTTCCCAAACCGGTGCGAAGGCGGCACCAATCTTGTGGCAATGGAAACGATGGCCTGTGGCATTCCCTGTGTGTTGTCAGAAAACACCGGGCATATGGATCTTACAGGTGACGATCGCGCATTTGTGCTTCGCGCCCAACGCAAGGTCGAAGCTGACATGCTCGCTACCGATGGTTGGGGTGAGAGTGACATTGACGAACTGGTCGCCTGTATGGAGACCGCATATGATAACAGGCAGAATGCACTTGACCGGGGGCAGGCAGGCGCGGACTTCATGCATGAGTGGTCCTGGCCAAATCAGATTGGCAAGTTGCTAAATAGTCTGGACAATTATTGTTAGTAAAGTTCGAGTGTCGCACGGATATTGTAAAAGTTTTTAGGTGGGATTTTGAGCTATGACGGATCATACATCAGGCGCTTCGGTTCCGGGGGATGAACATTGGGAAAATTTGCTGCCTCTTTTGCGGAAAGCAATGGAGGCCGCTAACGAAGGCGATTTCGAAGGCGCCGTCACAGTTTGTCGTGATGCAGTCGCCACGTATCCTGGGAATGCTGAGCCGTATTTCATTCTGGCCGTTTTGGCGATGAATTACGGTGACGAGGGGCAGGCCATTTCAATGGCTGAGACAGCTCACAAGATGGATCCAGATATAAAAGAGTACGTCCAGGTCCTCTCAACGATTTCTACACGTGTCGGCCGACTCGCTGATGGGGTCTATTACGCTAAGATTGCTCAGGCATGTGAGACGCATCCCTTTTTGGGCACGTTCGTCCCCTCCAAACTGATGGATTTTGAGGCTGCGCTGAAAAGCGTGAAGCCATCAATGCATGGTATCGAGGGTGAGAGATCGTTTAACGAGGCCAATTACAGTCTTGCATTCCGTGAATTCAATGTCGAAGTCCGGCTTAACCCTACAAATGTGACCTCGCTCGTCTGGCTGGGGCGAACAGGCATAATTCTTGGTCAATTCAACCAGTCCATCGGTGCACTTCAAGCCGCCCTTCGGGTTGATCCCGATAATGCGATGGCAATGGCGCAACTCGCCCGCGCACTGGTGCGCGCTGGTCGATCTTCTGAGGCGCGATCCGTGGCTCAGGCTGCAATCGCTGCCTCCGAAGGTGACACCGAGGTCTACTTGCCTGCCATGGAGGCATTGCAGCTTTGTGGTGGCGTAGATAATGCGACACTCAAAAGTTTGGCGATGCGGTTTCAGGAAACCTTTAATATGGAGAATGAAACCGAACCACTCGAAGAAGGTCATGGGACAGAGGGCAATGTCTGCCGGGTCGGTTTCCTGTCTAATGCTTTCTTTCGCTCAAACATCGCAGATATTATCGCAGGTTGGTTTGCCATACCGAAATCGGAGGTCGTCAATGTCAGCGCCTACAGTCAGTCGGTCGCAGCAGACAATGTGATGACTGCAATGCGCTCCGGGTGTGATGACTGGCGCGATATTTACGGGATTGATCCTTTTACACTGTCGATGACCATGCGTGCCGAAGAATTAGATGTTGTTGTCGATATTTCCCAGATTGATGGTGAAACACGGGGTGCGGTGATGGGGCTTTTGCCATCTCCGATCAGGGTTGGGTTCAGTGCACTTCCAGAGCCCGGGTTGGCCCCCGGCATTACGCATGTCTTATCTGATGAGACCATGGAGAGTGTTGATCGTGAACTGCTGTTGGATGGTCAAGACCTGATCACAATTCCCGGAACGCTGTTCGCTCATTTGCCGCTCAAGGGATTGGACCAGAATACCAAGGCACCAGCGGCGTCATCCGACAAGGTGACCTTTGCGGCGTCGGCCTCATTGCCGCATATCTCGCAGGATTGGGCTCTGGCGATTGGTAGGATTATAAGAAGCCTGCAGAATGCCGAGTTGCTCCTGTTCGGGGCACATTCATTGTCCGATTACGCGCGGTCAATGATGCGCGAGTATTTCATGAATGCTGGCGTGGTGGAGCGGGTCTTTTTTGCCGAGGCACCTGAAGAAGAGAAGAACGGCGAAGACTATCAGATCAGCACGACCATCCCGGCATCACACTGGGCTGAAGTCGATATCTTCCTGGACACTTTCCCGTTCAATGGCCGCAAGGATATCTGTGAGGCTCTCTGGAGTGGCGTGCCGACGTTCACGCGAAAGGGTGGCCGACGCGCAGGCGCTGTTGGTGCAAGCCTGTTGGCGGCCGCCGAGCGCCCGTCATGGATTGCAGAAACAACTGATGATTTTGTGGATGCAGTTGTCCAACTCGCCAGTGACCCCGAGAAACTCCAGTCCGAGCGCGAGAAACTGCAATCATCCATTGCAGAAAGCCCCTTGTTTGACCCGAAAAAAACCGCTGTGGCTGTAAGGTCAGCGCTGGTTGATGTCGCACAATCCGCCCGCGCTGCGCGCGCCCAATAGTTTCTGGAGAGATCAGATGAATGAAGAAATTACATTGGGTCAGGATGGTAGCAGTTCGCCATCGGAACCGCTGAGCGGACAGGAGCTATTTGATAAGAACGCCGAAACGTTTCGCGAACTCGTTCCCTATATCTTTGAGCGAATTAAGAACCACAATCCAATTTCGAAGTTGGTTTACCTCGACAATGGAGAGCCTTCACTAAAGTTCGGGGATAAGACGATCTATGAGAATGGTGCGATCACCGAGGCCAAAGAGCAGGTTGAGAAGTTCAGCACTTATTCGCACCGGTTGCTGCTTGGAGGCTTCTCTGAAGAAGAAATGGACCCGCACGCAGGGCCCGCTTTCAAGAAAATGCGAGTACGATTTGGTGAGGCCGGGTTCCGTGTATCTTCGCAACCCACGCGCGATGATAGTTACTTCCTGATCGCCGTTGGCGTTGGATTGGCACTGCACCTGGATGCGATCGTTGAGAGGACAAAATGCCGAGTGCTGGTTTTGGTAGAACCCAACGTCGATCTCATTCACCAATCCTGGTACGTCTACGATTGGCGTCCTTTGATTGAAAACATGCTTGAACGCGGTGGTATCGAATTTGAAGTGGGGGCCGTTGTCTCAAATACGGTTGCGAACCTGCACACGTTGTTCCGCCAATATAATCCAACCGGTTTTGATGGAACGACGTTATTCCGTCACTACAAAACATCGATTATAGACGAGATAGAACGGGATTTCACGGATAACATCGGCACCGCGCTGATGGGGCTTGGGTTCTTTCAGGATGAGGTTAACATGATTGGCCAGACCTATAAAAATCTTGAGTACGGCAAATCCCGGATAGTGCAACGACAGTCTGAACAGCCGGGCATACCCTGTATGATCGTCGGGAACGGACCATCTTTGGACAAACTGCTGCCGACCATCCGTGAAAATGCCGACAACGCCGTTATTTTTGCCTGTGGATCGGCGATCACAATTCTGGTGGAGAACGACATCAAACCGGATTTCTGGATCATGACGGAGCGCGTCAAAGATGTGCTGACCATGGTTGAGGAAACATCTGAAATTTTTGATCTGAAACAGGTCACGTTTATCGGGTCATCGACAGTCTATCCAGGGGTTACAGACTTCTTTGATGATTATATTTTGTTTCTCCGCCCGGGCCTTTCTACCGCCCCGCTGTTCATGACCCGAAATGACCAGATTGTGACGATACCGGATCCTTTGGCGGCGAACTCGGGCCTATCCGTTGCGCTTCACCTTGGTTTCCGGGAGTTTTATTTCATGGGCGTTGATGCCGGTTCAAAGTTCAAGGATCGCGGCCACGCCAAAGGCGGCTACTACGCCGGCAGAGATGATCACATCAAGGAGTTACCTCTTCCCGGGCCAGCGAACTTTGGTGGTACCGTCTGGACCACTCCCGTGTTGCAGTGGTCCCGGGAGAACATTGAAAAGCTGACCGCAATGTCGTCGGGTCGAACTTTCTATAACCTCAGCGATGGTGCGCGCATTAAAGGTGCAACAAAGTTTGTTCCCCCCAAGTCTCCGAAAGAAGAGATCGTCAAGAAACTGACGACGAATTGCGCCCTCTATACCGTTGATGAATTTGAAAATCGTTGGGATGATGCCGCAATTATTGACCGATTGCCTGAGTATTGTGACGAACTGATCGCAGCGGTCAAAGATGATGATATGGCGGACTTCAAGTTTGCCAGTGATCTATCGAAATTGCTTGAACCTGCAAAGGCAGAAACAGCTCTCGCGATGTTCTTGCGAGGAACCATTTTTGGTTTTGTGATTGCGTTCGAGTTTTTAAACAATCGGTTTGTTGATCAGGATGAGCGGGAAGCTGCCCAGAAGATCTTCCAGGAAGAGTTCGCTACAATGGTTCGATCAATGAGTGATCGTGCAGTTGAGATATTTTTGGGACTGGAAGACGGAGACCCTTGGGAAGATTTTATTTCTTGAGCCAGATGGTCGAAGTGGTTTAGCGGCGATGACAGATGATCTTGATAGTTTGCAAAATGCTTTGGGCATGGCGGAACAATCTTCAAATTGGGTTGAAGCTGATCGATTATACAAAATACTAAAAAACATCGTCGATGTGGATGCCGACTTTATTGCTCGCCATGCAAAGGTTGTCTTTAACATGGGAGATGACGCGCGTGCAGCTACAATGACGAGGCGAGCGCTTCGTCGTGCGCCTGAAGATTTAGACATTACTTTGCAATTGGCGAATATTTACTTCAGCCAAAAACACTATGAAAAATCAGAAGAGCAATTTCGTGCTGCCTTAAAGACGGAGGCCAAAAATGTTGAGGCATTGCGTCGACTGGCGCTGGTTCTGCAAGAGAGCGGAAGAAATCCCGAAGAAGCAGAAGCGTTAGTGCGACAAGTTGTTGAACTTGCACCTGATGATGTGCAGGCATGGCTACAATTAGGCGCGTTATGCGCAAACGAGAACCGTCGATATGATGATGCAGAGAAAGCATTTTCAAAGGCATTGGAATTAGCACCTGATACTGCTTCAGCTCTGCATAATTATGGTTTGTTGAAACGCTTTTTAGGAGATTTGACTGAGGCAGAAAAATACCTGCAGCGTGCTTGTGAGATATACCCACATGAAGCTGATTTCGCGTTCTCATTGGGCAGTTGCTATCTTTATAAAGAGGATATTGAAGAAGCACTGAAGTGGTTCGAGCGTTCAATCGAGTTGAATCCAAATAATAATGCCGCACAGGTTTACAAGGCTTTCGCGCTGTTTCACCTCGATCGGTACGGCGAGGCATGGCAGCAGTACGAGAAGCGTCTTGAACTTAAAGAATTCGTTGATGCAAATTACGAACGCCCGCGTTGGAATGGCGAGGATATAACAGGAATGCCATTGCTTTTGCTGAGCGAACAGGGGATGGGCGACAATTTGCAGTTTGTAAGGTACGCGGAGACCGCAGCGACACGAGGAGCCAAGGTGATAGTGATGACGCACAAACCCTTGCTCAGGTTATTCCAGTCACTTCGCGGTGTCTCTTCTGTTGTGAATGGAATACCCGAGGCTCGTCATTTTTATCGGTATAGCCCGCTGATGAGCTTGCCGCTGGTTTTCGGCACAGATCGCGAAGAAGTTCCCGACAACGTTCCCTATCTTAAAGCGCCTGATGACTTGATTGAGACGTGGCGTAAGAGGCTCTCTGCCCACTCGGGCTTCAAGGTTGGCCTTTGCTGGCGGGGGAACTCACGCCACGTCAACGACAGGTTTAGGTCATCGAGCTTGGAAGAAATGTCAAAGCTGCTGGGCATCCCCGAATGCACTTTTTTCTCGCTTCACAAGGAACGTCCGGAAAATGAGCAGGACCTTCCAGAAGGCCTAATAGATATCGGCTCGGATTTTGAGGATTTTGCCGATACGGCGGCCGCGATGGAGGCGCTGGATCTGGTGATCTCAGTGGATACATCGGTGTGCCATGTGGCGGGTGCCACCGGGTGCAAAATCTGGACCATGATTGCGCGAGGACCGGATTTCAGATGGGGTCTGAAAACGGACAAGACTGCGTGGTATCCGACGATGACCCTGTACCGACAAGACAAGCTGGGTGATTGGTCAGATGTATATCAAAGAATGCGCGAGGACCTTATAGCCCTCAGCACATCTTCGTAGCATTATGCAGCTGAAACTTTGGCCGGGATCAGATCATCGTCTTCTGACTTAAACGCCAGACCGTGAAGTTCTCTGAGCTCTGATTTCTCCGGCAGCTTGTTGCCGTTGTTGATCATCGCAGTCAGAACATCCACAAGCGTCTGTTCACCTTCGCCAACGGCGACGACATCAAGATTCTCATCCTCAAGCACTTCGGTATACGACGCTGTCGGATACGGTCCACCAGCAATAATTGGCGTTGTGAAGCCAGCTTTGCGAAGTTCCGCAATCGAGTCGTGGAAGAAGCCCTTGTAGAATGTCATTGCACGAATGCCGATCAAGTCGGGCTTACGCTCACGGACCAGTTCGACAAGCTCTTCGTAGCTGTCAAAATCGATTCGCGATTTGATGATGCGACTGCTGACGCGGCCAGGCATCGCCCGGTTAACATAGGAATTAAGCGTCATCAGGCCCAGAGGAGGCTCAATCACATTGTATTCGCGGTTATCCCGGTCGGTTGTGAAATAGGACGACATATCGATCAGTAGCATGTCGATCTCAGGTTCCTGATCGTGTTCGATACGAAAGGCTTCTTTACAATCCGTGTAGATGTTAGGGACGGCAACGCACTCTTCATCGAATAGAACTTCGGGTTGTATGTCTTCCCATTTAAGTCCGGCAAAGTCGACGACATCGCGGACGGTCTTGATCCGTTGTGTCGGGAAGTAGCTGTTGTATTTCTGATCCAACTCTTCTTCGCTGAACTGCTCCAGTTGGCGTGGCAGAACGCTCAACAGGCGTTCTTTATTCAGTACGTATTCACGAAGGAATATTGTACGGATGCTCGCCGTGAACTTTGGATCGAATGGCAGGCTTGGCGCCACTTCGTGGTAGGACATGTCCTGTGATGCCTCGATCACCTCGCGTGGTACTCCGACTTCGAGGGCGAAGTGCTCAAGCTCAGTGCCCGGGAAAATTCGAACATTGTGCAGGTACGGGAAATCGATCCACTTGATGGACCGGATGTAATTCAGTGTCTCAAACGCTTCTTCTTCGGTTTCCGTCGGGAAGCCGTGCATCGCGTTCAGGGTCAAAATCACTTGCGGATACTTGGAGGTGATATAATCCAGATTTTCGTGGAGCACATCGACCTTCAGTTTCTTTCGCATGATTTCCTGCATGCGCGGCGATGCGTGCTCAAGCGAGAGGTTCACACCAACC
Source organism: Rhodospirillales bacterium (assembly GCA_965659695.1). Classification (GTDB taxonomy): domain Bacteria; phylum Pseudomonadota; class Alphaproteobacteria; order Rhodospirillales; family Casp-alpha2; genus UBA4479. The sequence continues at coordinate 41,160 of CBFHXC010000008.1, read as the reverse complement.
GATCCACCTTCAACCATCAGGTCGATCATGTCTTTTGTCAGCAAGTCACCCTTGAGGCCGGTCGGGAAAAAGAAGCTCATCTTCATGTTGTTTTTGATGACGTGCTCAAAGAACCGGATGAACTGCTTGGCATTCACGTTGAAAATATCATCAATGAATTCGATGCGACGAATACCCAGATCATGCAAGAAGTTGATCTCGTCGATCAGATTGTCATCTGACCGGCGGAAGTGGAATTCCGTTGTTTTGTAAATATCGCAGTAAAAGCACCGATATGGACAGCCGCGCGTGGCTTGAACCGCCATCGAATACTTTACGCCTGCATGACCAATGTATTGATGATATTTGGAATAGTCGATAAGAGATCGATCTACGAGTGGGAGTGTGTCCAAATCACGCGTCTGTTCGCGTTTTTTGGAGACCCAGATATTTTTGTCGACGAGATCTCGCTTCTGCTCGATATTGCCCATCGAATTTCTCCTCAGTTTGAGTTTCTCTCAACCAGAAAAATTCTAGTCAGCAACTTAACGAATAACCAAAATCCATTTTTGAACTCTTATTATTCGCGATCTGCTACCAGCATTTCCAACACTATAGTTAATAACTTTACCCGAATTTGTAAGCTTTTGTCACTCAGGTAATACCCATTTTCTTTTTGTAGACTTTATTGGGGAAGTATTGTCTTAATTTGGGACATCGTTTTTAAGCAGGTTTGCCATATGCTTATTCGCTATGTCGTTTCGAAGCGTTTCGACATCCATCCATTCTTCGTTGGCATCGCTCGTATAGGCAAATTCGTTCGGCACAATCGTCGCCTTGTCGCCGAAACGTTCAGCTACTGTCGGGATGGGAAGGTCAAGATCGCTTTCAACAATATAACGGTCACCGACATCATATGTGGATCGGCTATCATCCGCAGGAATCATGGTCTCATGCAGTTTTTCGCCGGGCCTGATGCCGATGATGTTGGTGGGCATACCTGGGGCCATGGCCTCAGCCAGATCTGGGATCGACATGCTTGGAATTTTTGGGACGAAAATCTCGCCACCTGCCATCATGGAAAAACACGACATCACAAAGTGTGTCGCCTGTTCCAGGTTGATCCAGAAGCGGGTCATCCGGTTGTCGGTAATAGGCAAGCTATCCGCGCCCTTATCAATCAATCTGTTGAAAACCTCGACGACGCTGCCACGTGATCCGATTACGTTGCCGTAGCGAACGACAGAAAATCTTGTACCTGTTGCACCACTTAGATAGTTACCTGCAACAAATATTTTGTCAGAGGCCAGCTTGCTCGCGCCATATAGATTGACCGGGTTCGCCGCCTTGTCCGTCGACAGTGCAACGACCTTATCAACGCCGGAACGAATGGAGGCCCGAATGACGTTCTCGGCACCGATAACATTGGTGTGGATACATTCAAACGGGTTGTATTCAGATGCGCCAACTTGCTTCATGGCCGCTGCGTGAACAACCAGATCAACATCGCGCATCGCAAATTCAAGACGCTGCTGATCGCGAACGTCGCCGATGAAAAAACGCAAGAACGGGTAATCCTTTGGCGAATACTTCAAGCCCATTTCATATTGTTTGAATTCATCACGGGAGAAAATGATGACCCGCTTGGGCGTGTATTCTTTAATGATCAACTCTACCAGAGAATGCCCAAAAGAACCGGTGCCACCCGTGATCAGGATGGTCTTACCGTTCAAATCGAACTGCGGGTTTTGAAAGTCGCGATGCATCAAATATTTATCTTAACGGGCTCAGCTGGTTGATCAGCTTGATCGTTCTGGGTATCAGAATTGCCTGATGCTTGGTCTGATTGTGTTGTATCATCAGGCGGGGTGAGATTTTCGACCTCGTCTTCAGTGCTCCCCAATAGGCCAGCGGCAATGTTGCGGTTGATATTGATCAAAACAGCAGCTTTTTCTGGCGTTGGTTCAACCATGGCATCAACAGAATGCTTATCGATGAACTTGCAGAGGATGTTTTGGCGAATTGGCTCTGGTAGCTGATTATCACCGGCTGTTTGCTCGGCCTGAATGATGGTCCAGATCCGCAGGTTAAGACGAATGGCGTCGCGCATCTTGCGGCGGTCGCCGGCATCAGTGAAATCGCCATATTGGACAACACCACCAATGCGTCTGGCAGATTCTATTAATGCCCATGCTTCGTTATACGCCGGGTTTCCTTGACGTGGGACGTTCTGCCGCCCGTATTCTTTAACCTGCTTTTCTTGAACCACCTATACCTCCACTGGTATCATCAACGTATCCGTCCGGTTCCAATAATGGCATAAAAAGCTGAAACAGCGAGCTTTTAGCGCTGTGTTGCTCTCGGACAGATACTTCGAGTATCGGACTTAACTTTATCGGCATTATGCTGAACGAAGTGTTAATGTCGCCACTTACAACTACAATTCTTCAAAGTTTAAGCAAACTTCTCCGTTTCCGACAGTGTGGTTTGTCACAGTGTTATTAAGTTTAATAAAATCGGCATTTGTGAAGGATTTCGGCTAACCCTATAATCTTGGGTATGAACTCACATTTTTTGGGGAACGCCGGATACAGATGGTGACCCCAGGCATTTGGACCCACAATTAATCCGTTTGATCATCCAGTTGTTCGTCAGGGTATACGTTGACGAACCGAATAGCATCCTGACTAAAATATAGAATTTATACTTTTTTGAGCCGCTCCTGAATGCGCGCAGCAATCTGACCCTGCGTCAGTCCGTAATGCTCCAGAATATCTTTATATTCACCTGACTTGGCATAGCTATCGTTGATGCCGAGGGTCAATTGTGGTGGTGCGTTCGATAGTTCTGTTTTTACTTCAGCAACGGCACTTCCAAGTCCACCGACAGCATTATGTTCTTCGACAGTAACAATCAGTTTTGACGACGCGCATGCGAGTTCGATGGCGTTGCGATCAATCGGTTTGATGGTGTGCATGTTGATCACACTGGCCTCGACCCCTTGTTCTTCTAGCGCTTCAGCCGCCTTCAACGATGCGCTAACCATCGTCCCCGTTGCAATAATGGCCACGTCTCCGCCTGCACGCAGTGTGACTGCTTTCCCGATTTCGAAATCGTAATCCTCAGTATAAACCGGAGGATTGGGGCTGCCGCCTGTCAGGCGAATGTATACTGACTGATTGTGATCAAGCGCGGCCGCAGTTGCTTTTACGGTCTCCCCGCAATCCGCAGGCGAAAGCACTGTGATGTTGGGGATGGCCCGCATGACGGCCAGGTCTTCGATGCAGCAGTGCGTGTATCCGAGGGTGCCGAGGACAACACCGCTGGCTAGGCCAACAAAAGTGACCTTGTGCTGCATGTATCCCAGATTGACTTTGATCTGTTCGCAACAACGCATGGTCTGGAACGGTGCGAAGGTCGTGCATACGACATCCATGCCCTCGCTTGCCAAACCCGCTGCTACACCAAGTCCGTTTTGCTCAGAGATACCGATTTCCAGATATTTCTCTGGCAATGTCTTCCGAAACCGATCAAGGCCTGCAGACGTAGATGTGTCTGCAGCGAGCACGATCAGATCATCGCGATCCTCGGCCATTTCCAATAATGCGACACCGAAAGTTGCTCGGGAGCCAATGCGGGACCAGCCCGTTGCCTTGCGTTTATCAATAATCATTGGGCGATCTCCGGCGCTTCACCGAGCTCATCTAGCGCTGCCTCGTATTGATTTTTGGAGAGAACCTTGTGATGCCAGTCGTTATTGTTTTCCGAGAACGAGAACCCTTTGCCCTTGGTAGTATTTGCGACAATGGCCAGTGGTTGATTGGGATTGCGCTCGGTCGTTAGGGTCCGACGAATTTCTGAAATATCATGGCCGTCAATTTCTAATGTATGCCACCCGAAACTTTTAAACTTTGCTGTGGCGTCGCCGATCGACATGATTTCTTCGTTGCTTCCCGTTTGCTGCAATCGGTTCCGGTCGAGGATCGCGACCATGTTTCCGAGCTTCATGTTTGGGGCTGCCATGATGGCTTCCCAGTTCGAACCCTCGTTTAGTTCTCCATCACCCAGAATCACATATACGGAATAATCTTTGCCACGCCGCTGTCCCGCAACGGCGACGCCAATACCAAGTGCGAGGCCCATGCCGAGGCTACCTGTGGAAAACTCAATACCCTTTTCACGATTTAAGACCGGATGGCCTAGAAGGGGACTACCGGTTTTTTCAAAAGACAACAATTCGTCACGTGTCAGCACGCCAATTTCATAAAGTGCCGTGTAGTACCCAAGGCAACCGTGGCCTTTGCTCAGGATGAAACGGTCACGTTCGTCCCATTCGGGATTCTTAGGGTCATACGACATCACTGATCCGAAAAGTGTCGCCGTGATATCGACGATCGACAGGGCACCACCAAAATGCGAGCTGCTGGCACCTGCCGCCAGCGCCATATCCAGAATGCTCCGGCGCATGTTTCTGGCCATCTGTGTGATGCGGTCGATTTCCGCCTGTTGTTCGCTCATATCACATTCCACCATCGACGCTGAGAGTTTGTCCGGTTACATACGATGACAGATCAGATGCCAGAAAAAGCGCCGCGTTGGCGATTTCAGATGGTTCCGCGACACGCCGAAGTGAGACCCGCCCGAGAGTTGCATCCAAAATGTCGTCTGGTGTCGATCCACGCATCATGTCGGTTTCGGTCAGGCCTGGCGCGATGGCATTGACCCGAATATTGATCTGCCCGAGTTCCCGGGACATCACGCGGGTAGCCGTAATCATCGCGGACTTGCTGGCGGCGTAACTGGTGCGGCCTTCATTGGCCTCAATCGCAGACGAAGATGAAATATTGATGATGCTGCCGGATTTGTGTCGCGCCATAGTCCGAACGAGCGGCTGTGTAAAAGCCATTTGCGAAACGAAATTAACTTCCAGCATGTGCCGGACTTTATCCATCGGGGTCATCATGAAACTGGCTGTGTCGATAATGCCTGCGTTGTTGATGATGATGTCGATGGGCTTTTTGGCCGCAATGATGTCCTTTGCCGCCTGTTTAACGGCATCGGCATCATCGAAATCAAAATGAATAGGGATGATATCGACGTCATTGGCCTTAGCCAATGTTTTGATTTCGGCAGTGAAATCATCATTTTTGGTTCGGGCACAAGCCCATATGTCGGCACCCTCCGCGGCAAAGGTGCGCATTATGGCCAGTCCGATCCCTCGGTTAGCGCCGGTAATGACGGCCGATTTTCCGTTCAACAATTTCATCAGCGATTGATCCTGAATTCTTCGATGATTTCCGGTACAACTAGGCCATATTCAGCCTTACAGGTTAATTCCCCGTTGACGGTGCCGACACCTTTGGCCCGCACGATCCCACGCTTAAAGGAAACAATTTCTGTTTCCATGTCCAAGCGATCACCCGGGAGGATTTTCCGTTTGAAGAGCAGTTTGTCAGCAGACGTAAGATAACAAATCCGGCCTTTGTTACCCGACAACGTAACAATTGCGAGGGCTGACATCTGAACCAGCGCCTCGATCTGCATCATGCCTGGCATGTTCGGATCGCCTGGAAAATGGCACTTAAAAAACCATTCGGTCGATGCAAGGTTTTTGTATCCTTTGGCGCTGACGCCGGGGATCACCTCTTCGGCGACATCCATCATAAGATACGGCGGGCGGTTTGCCTGATATTCCAGGATATCCTTAATTTCGAGGCGCATTTTTTCGGTGGCGTGTGTCATGATTTATTCCACTGCAAGCACACGGGACAGATGCTTGATGACGTCATACCCGTCCCACATTACATCAATGGACAGGGCCCGGCCGACCGGAACGATCCGATCTATGCCACGGAGTCTGCCATCAACTACGAAATTAGAGAGCTTCGCCTTGTCCATTCCGAAATACGTCATGGTTTGGAATTTTGGTGATATCGCATTGGCCAATGGGCCAAGGTCATTCGTTGTATGTTCAAAAAACAACCCAAACTGTCCGCGTGTATTCTCCAACTGCTTCGGTAATTCAGACAGGTTGACGCGCACCACATCGACCCCGTGCTGGGTGATGTTGTCGGCCTCGTCCAAATCAATCGCGGCCTGCAGTGTGGCTGTGTACTTGTCAATGGCCTGAACGGCCTCCAGCGAGTACATTGTTTCGACAAGACTTTTCAACGAACCCCAGAACTTCTTCCTTGCCGTATCGGCGTCTGCGCCATGCCAGACAATCAGATGCGGCGATGCGCAGGCATTTTGGTCCATCAGATATGTGTCGTTGTAGAAATCCTGCGCCAATCGTGAGAGTGTCTTCTCATCGGCTGCTGCAACGCGTTCCACGTCCATAACACAGAAAGATGTGCGGTCTGCAAACGCAAGATCGACACACCTTGGGGGTGTGTTAAGGCCACGAATTGATAAAATCGTCTGGTCGCCTCCCCAGATCACGCGGGCATCGGAAACCTCAGAGAACTGCAGCGTAATCGCATTGTCAGCGGGATAACTGACCATCGCCGTCATGGCACGGATATCTTGATATATCTGGTCATTCAAAATGTTTGAAATGGCGCTGCAAATGATCTTGGCCTGCGCGGTTTCATTTGATGCGATGCGAACCACGTTGGCGTTCCCGGATAACAGCCCGAATGCATATGAAAATGCAAAGTTTACTGGCACATTTGATGGTGCGATGTGTAAAGCCAGACCTCGCCCCAATCGTGAAGGACCGCTCCCGAATTCTGATTTCAGTTTCTGGATGTGACCCTTCCGGCACCAGAACGCGAACGTCATGATATCGGGGAATGCCTTGGCCGCTGTGTCCGCCATTAGATGTTTTGAAAGGGCATTTAAAAACGCGCATACGCTATCATCGAAGGGCGGTAAAGGTCGGGTATCGATATCCGCGTCGCCGACGATATAGATGACGTTGTCAGTTGGCAGAGAACGTATCACTACACCCCCTGACCTCGGCCTTTTTCGCGCGACCAATTATCTTGAAATATTTCCCCATGCGACCGCAGGTGCAGTTATCTTCCCCCAGCCATTCGCCGATGTCTTCGGTGATAAGTATATGCCCCGGATAGCTTGTCGGTAGCAACGAAACCAATTCGACCAGACCTGGTTGGTTCATGCCAAGCGGTTGCAGGTCATTGCCGCGGATGATGATGTCGGAATAAATCGAACTGTGCAGGTGGCCCGCCTCGCATTCCATGAAGATCGAGCCTGTTTGTTCGACCATGCCATAGTAATTGTGCACGCGCGCGACTCCAGCGAGACCTTGCAGCTGAGCCTTGAATTCATCATTTCCGATGGCTTGATCCGCGAGCTTTTTCCAACCGCCACCGTGTATCAGGATTGCATCGTTGAAGGGCAGGGTTTTACCGGCGGCGGCAAGGGCCTGAAGGAAGCACTGATAAACGATAAACGTAAAGCCAAACATCAACACGGTTTCGCCTTGATACTTTTCAGCGAATGCGGTTATGGCAGCGAAATCAATGTTCATATCATCATCAAGAGCATAGGTCACATCGCGTCCGAACATCGAAAACCCTAGTATGCCAGCGCCACGTGCCGAGAACGATGTGCGATCCTTGACGGTAGATTTTGCGTCGATGATCAACATCGGTAAACGCTTTGGGCCGATAAAATCACTTACAATTCGCGTCAGCACCTTTGTCTGAATTGTTGCGTTGGTCCGATCCAGAAAGATTTTTGAGACGTTTTGCCCGGTGGTTCCAGAAGATGTCATCGTCTTGATCACGGAGTCGTCTGGAATGCTTTTCAGGGAATTGTCTTTAAAAAGTCGAACGGGCAGAAACGGGTAATCGATCAAGTCCGTGTTTCCATCAAGTGCAAAGCCAATCTTATCCAGAATTTTTTTGTATTCGGGGCACGATGCGTAATGGTGTTGTGTCAGTTTAGAGACCGCGTCATTCAACAATGGTGTCTTGCTGCTGCGGTCCAGTGCAAAAGGCGGCGTGTTGGACAGGGTGGAGGCATCAAACATTTTTGCTCACCCGATCAACCGCTGAAGGTCCGCGTACAATATCTTCCCAGCAGCATTTCGTGGAATTTCATGAATGTCGTGCATCTTCAACGCGCGGGCATTCACGTTGGTTTCGCGTGTAATATGCCGCTTTATTCGGTCAGCATCGCCACTCGCGATAAACACCGAAAGGGTATCATCTTCGCCGGCACAGGCGCAGTCAAACCCAGCAGTTCTTAGATCTTGTTCAATCTCATCCAGATTCACCCGGTGCCCATAAATTTTCAGAAACCTTTTTTTGCGGCCAACGATCTTGAAATAGTCATCTTCGTCGAACGTCGCGATGTCACCTGTGGCCAATACACCCTGGTTGTCATTCCCGCGCGAGAGGTCATCTGCGCTCTCTGCATATCCCAATGATACATTGTCGCCCTGGTACATGAGTTCGCCGGACGTTTCTGGTGTGCTGACCCGATTGCCCGCATCATCCCGCAGCCAGAGTTTGCCGCCGGGGATGGAAATGCCGATGCAACCCGCTTTTTCTGACGCCATAGATGCAGGGACGTATGACATGCGCGCTGTCGCTTCAGTCTGTCCGTACATCGTTATGAAATCGATACCCTTCGTTGCACACATATCAGCAAATTCTGCTGCGAGGGTAGTGGGCAAGCGGCCACCTGCCTGTGTGATGTAGCGGAGAGATGGTAATTCCATGTCGTTGAAGCGCAATTTCTTCAGCATCTCGTAGACAAACGGGACGCCGCCAAATGTAGTTGCACCCTCCGTCCTTAATGTGTTCCAAAATGCCTTCCCGATCATCGGTGATTCGCTCAAGATCATCGAAGCACCAGCCGCCAGATGCGTGTTCAGGATCGACAAGCCATAGGTATAACTCATCGGCATTGTCGTGATGGCTCGGTCATCGGAACAAACGCTAAGGAACTCTGTGATCGAGCGCGTATTGGCTTGCAAGTTTTGATGCGATAATCGAACGAACTTAAGGCTCCCCGTCGAACCGGAAGTGGAAAGCATCAGCGCGAGATCATCATGCAAATCGAGATTTTTTGGGCCTCCATTTCGGAGCAGCGAAGTACTGCCAAACCGACCGAGGGTGGTAGTTGAAGGCAGAGCGCTTGCCATGTTGGCTGGCGCGAAAATGAAATTTGGTGAGAATGCCGAAATGATTTTACGGAGCTGCGAATGGGTGATGGTCGACGGCATTAGCATCGGCACAGCACCCGCGCGAGTTAGTCCAACATAAGCGGACACCGCATCGGTATTATTTGCACAGATAACCAGCGCGAGGCTTCGGGGGCACACAAGCCCACCAATCCGGTCTGCCTGGTCAATCAATTCGTGGTACGAAACGCGACGTCCACAATCGATCAGTGCAAGTTTATCGCCATATGCTGACAAATTGTCAAAGATCGTGCCAGCCGATTGGGTTGGCGTCTCATCTTCGGTGACGCGCCGTTCGGCCAACATCGCAGGTTACTCCGCGGCGACATCTACGTAGTCGTCTTCGGTAAATATGTCCTGAGCCAAAGATGGTTTGAAGATCGTTGTGCCTTCTTTGCTCAGGAATTTATTCACGAAATCTTTGTCTTCGCCAGCTAAGCATTTGCTGGAGTGATTCCTGAAATGCTTGATCCGGAAGCCAAAGTCGGAAATCTCCTTCAGCGACTGCTCGTAAACATTACCGATTTTGATGTGCACGTATGGGCATACAAGAACGTCACCAATTGGTGTGATGTAGAGGCGATTGACTGTGTTGCAGCCGAGCACGCCCTCTTTTTCACGATCGAACGGATCCCAGAGGTTCCGGAGCACATTGCCGTACTTTTTACGCATTTCTATCAGGTGCGCCTTGTCGGCGTCGTCAACCATGATTTCAGATGCCTGGTTCCACATCCCAGCAGGCGTCGCGACGTTAACAAGCGTTGTGTAGCGTTTCTTTTTGGAATATTCCATCATCAGCTTCACGTCCTCAGAGAACGCATTGTAGTGGCCGACAGTGATGTTCATGTAGGGCGACATACCAGCATTCTGAACATGCTCCAGCGCATCCATCGCGCGTTGCCAAGATCCCTTGCGACCACGGAAACGGTCGTGTTCATCCGGGTCCATGCTGTCGATGCTAACGGAAACCCGATTGACCCCAGCTTTGGCCAGACGTTCGGCCATTTCCTTGGTCATGCGATAACCGTTGGTCGTCACATAAAGATAAAAACGTTCCGGACGGATGGCTTCGATGGTTTCGAAAAGTATTTCTGGGCGGAGTAAAAGCTCGCCACCCTGAAGGTCCCATTCGAAGATACCAAGCTCATCGGCCTGATCAGCAATCTCGTAGACTTTCTCTGGCGAGAGCACCTCTTTGACATGATCACCCTTGGGTGAATTGGTGAAGCAATGTTCGCAACGGAGGTTGCACGCATTATTCAGGTTGAGATCAATCCCACGTTGCTTGGTGCCAATCTGTCCGTTGTTCTTGCGGATGTGTTGGTGGAAGGATTTGAATTTCTCAACGACGCGCGGCTTATCGAGAATCGGCATGTGCGTGCACTCCTAAAAAACGAACTGTGCAGATGCCATATTGTAAGGGAGATCATTAGCCTTTAGCCAACGGAATCCGATATGCTTCTGCACATTACAGGGCCCTTTCTGAGCCCCAATCAATCGTGTCTACTGCAGGGTAACCCCGTATTTAGACATGATTTCCTTACCCTTGCCATACGAACTGAACTCAACGATATCGTCGGTTTCCATCGTAATATCGAAAGCTTCTTCCAACGAGGCGATCAATGACATATGGCCAATAGAGTCCCATTCGGGGATCGAATTGTATTCCAAATCGTCAGCAAGAATTGCTCCCTCAACAGGGAAATTCTCTACGAATGCGTGATTATATTTATCAATGTTGGTCACGGCCCAAAGCTCCTTTCTGGTGCTTCGACTACCGAATTCGCATCTTTGATGCGCGGTGTCTTTCTATCCACGGCTTAAAATGTGCCACAGTGTCCGGGTTTTTGCAACATCTATCGTTAACTCTGACACGCGCATATTGAAGCCTACCAAGCCTTTGGCAGCGAACAAGGGCTAATGTTCCGTTCACCTGCGTTCGCGGTGCACAAAGAAATTGAGTGCAGCGGTATCTGTCGGGTGAAACACGTTCGGCGTTCGCTCGTACATGATTTGACAGCCCGATAAAACGAGATTCCAGATCATTTTGCCGCTGATCAACTGGGCAAACATGACTTTGTCCATGTGCAGAACCAAACTGTGATCAGGGTTTTCAGGCGCCAAACCCAGATCAACGGTATGGTCCGGGGTGGATATCAGCCCCCCTTCATCGTCAAGTTTCAGGCGTTCATGAAGGGCGAACCGCAGTTGTGCCTTCATCTGAAACCCATCGGCTGTCAGCTGTTTTTGGAGGGCCACCGTGGCCAAAGGCAGCACGCGGTCAATTTCATCATCAATATTTTCAACAACGATATCGTCTTGGCCATATGCAAGACTTTCCGTCGCCTTTAGTGCAGTTTTGAGATCCCGATGAACGGGGGCGATAGCCTGAGTAACTGCTGGATCTTTTGCGGTTTGATCAAACGCGATTGTGCCACCCCCTTCGAGGTCAAAAAAGCCGATGTCCGGGAAAGCCCCTGTAACGGCACGTTTCACTTCTGACGCTGGGGGGACGGCGATGTATTTGTTGAGAGACGCGTGCCTGCCGGGAATAAAATAAGTGCCACCCCCCAGGAAAATATTTTTGGCCTTCAGGACATCCATACGCTTTAACAGCATGACGATAGAAGCCTGTTCAACGCGCGCTTTCTCAGCCTCTCGGTCGATGTTCATAAAGCATTGTGGGTACTCTGATGCCGCCCCACAGGTCATGGCGGCGATATCTATTTCGCCTAAGTTTTCTCGGGCCCATTCCCCGATATAGCGGGTGTCATCGACCGAGATAGGGTTGTCAACCTGATTGAAGAATATCGCGTTGCCGTCTGATGCAATGAGGGATGAATCCAGATCATAATCCACCTCGCACTCCAGCCCTGCTGTATTTTGGGACATTTGGGGAATGGTGGCGATCTTCAATCCACCAAGGTCTTGAATAGTGAATGGATCGCATTCAATGACCTCAGTCGCCCCAATCATTTCCAGTCGCCGTCTCAATACGGGCTGATTGTTTTTGTTGATCACGAACCGTGCGTTTTTTAATTCGCAAAGTCCGAGAGTATCCGGATCAAGGTGATCGGCATGCAGATGAGAAATATATACATAGTCCGCATCATTAGTAAGTTCCCGGATATCATCGCCTGCGAAAATTGGTAACGCATGCCATGTCCCATAATTAGATATGCCGGTCCATGGGTCACAAACGAGCTTTCTACCGCCACCTTCGATGACAATGAACGAGTTGTTGAGATGCGTAATTTTCATAGCGCAGTTTCCTGATTTTAATTAATAATAGCACCGTTTTCTTAACGGAATCAGAATCAGTTCCGGGCCTTTATAACCTCAAGAATCCTGTGCGCGCCTCTGCCGTCAACCATGTTGGCAGCTCGTGAAGCAAATGTGTGCATTAAGCGGGGGTTGTTGAATGTCTCCAGTGCAGTGGCTGCGATTAGTGTGGCTGGCGCGTCATTTCCCCGAACATCGATGAGATGCGCCCAATCGATGGTGCCGAGCGCGCTCTGATTGTTCTCGGTGATGACCAGCAACATAGGTCGCCCCAGTGCAGCAACTTCATAGAGCGATGATCCTGCTGCCGTTATCACAAGCTGCGCGTTCATAATGGCAGACCCTAGCGACGGAAGATCATGACTGGTCGAAATATTGGGTATGTTAGTGAGTTGATCGAGGACCGCGTCGGCATTTTTAACACCGCCGCCGAGGACGACATGTGTGTGCGTATCTGGTGCGGATGCGCTGATACTTTTGGCCACGGGCAGACTCAAACTATACGGGTCAGATCCACCAAAGGTGACAAGTATACCATCTGGTGAACCGGGAATCAGCCGTGATTTGAGGATTTTCGGCGATACCAGTGCGAATTCGGGGCCGCATAGATATGTTGTTTCAATGCCTTGTGGTGCCACCGCAGAAGGCGATGTGTCGACGACGATGTGGGCACCAGATACGTCGGAACCGGCATCACGAAAAGTCAGAACTTTTGTGGCGGAAGATGCCAGTGATTGGCGGTACGCCTGATCGAAGTGATATCCATCCAGGATTATCGCTGCGGTATTTCGGGATGTAGCGATGTCGACAATTGCGTCGGGATGGTCATCTTCGAGATGGATGACCGCATGCCCCGCATCCAGAATACGCTGCCCAAGGGTTCCAGCGAGTTCAAGACAAAAAAAAGTTGCGGACCCAGCAAAATCCTGATGCCAGACATCTGCCAACGTCAGGCATCGCATCACATGCCCGGTGCCCATTTCTGGGGATGCATCGCACCGAAAAACCAAGTGCGATGATGAATTCATGAGACAGTCGTCTCGGCCCAGGGGAATTCGGCGCGGTACCGATGGTATCTGGTTTTCTGCTCCCAGACTTCACGGGTCAATCGCAGGCAGATCACGTCAAATTTTTCACCGTCACGTTCATATGCGCCCGCTTTGATGGTCTCCTCGTGACCGATTAGTCGGTTCAGACGCATGATGTCGTTGCCCTCAATAACCTCTGCCGTGATCTCTTTCATACCCAGCTCAAAGAATGCATGGTTGTATAGGAACGGTAGCACGAATCCCGATAGGGGACGCGCGTCCTCTTCGCCCAGGTAATACCCGTTGGCGGTGGTTTTGTTTACCCAGTCGATTTTTTGCATGTTGGTAAAACCGATAGGACGTTCGTCCGTCACAACCAGCCAATGTCGGTAGTCATCCCGGGATAAACAATCTTCCAGCCACTTTTCTTGCTCTGCTGTCCCATGATCAACCTGCGTATACATCCCTTGCGCGACCCATGGCTGTTTTCGCCATTTAAGGATCAGGTCAGCGTGTTTTCTCTCAGGGATGATGAACTGAAACTGTGGCATTGCTTATCAAACCGTTTTTTGCGTTACTTGCGCATTGATTGCGACCCAGTCGGGATGGGCGTCCAGCACATCAACAACATCTTCCCAGCCATAGGTCTCATCATCACGGAGTGCTGCTGCCAACTTCACGACGAGGTAATAGTCCTCAGGGGTATCGACACAGAACCGATAGCTCTCGCCGCGTCCGCCCTTTGGCCAGTGGCATTTAAAACGATCTGTTTGCTTATAGATGAATGGTGCCACGTGCTCTCGTTGGAACTTCTCTGTCGCTTCGCGATCTGTTTGATACAAAAGATCCGCGGAGAAAACCTCAAAATCGACGCCTCGGGGCAGGGAGTTCGGAATGTCAGGTGCACAGAAATCCCAACCACCATCGAAGTATTCGTCGATGACCTTGTCTACAAGCGCCGGATCAATGAGCGGGCAATCGGATGTGACACGGACAATGTAATCGGGTTTCAGCTCATCTGCGCATTTGATGAAACGCGACAGCACATCATTTTCGTCGCCCCGGACCACGTGTGTACCAATCTCATCGCACAGCTTTGCGATGGGGTCACAATCGATTGAATCCACAGTGGCGACACAAAGCTCGTTGATATGTCTCGACTGACGCAGCCGTTCGACTTGGTATTGCAACAATGGCCGCCCTTCAAGGGGCAGCATAATCTTGCCGGGTAACCTGCTCGACAGCATACGGGCTTGAATGATAGCTACGATGCGGGTTGTGTCAGTCATAGGTTACTCGGCGACCATTTGCCAGTTGAGCGGCTCACCGCGTTTGATGTCTCTGGCGGCACGACGGCCCACAACATCTGGCAAATACTTGGGACGTAATCCAAGGCCAGGTCTGATTGATCGAACGTTTTGACCAGTTAACGGTTCACCTTGTGCGACGTCAGATACGACGTACAAAGATCGACGACTTTGTTTGCCACTGGCCTCGCTCGCTTTGATATCATATCCAACCTGACCAATGGCCTTCCATGCCATGGTACAGGCGTCAGCCATTACACTGAATTCATCTGGTTCCAGTGAAAATTCCGCATCGACGCCGCCCTCTGCTCGGGAGAGGGTGAAATGTTTTTCGATCACAACAGCACCCAATGCGACAGATGCAACTGGCACTGCAACTTCCTGGGTATGGTCCGAAAGACCGACAGGCACGTCAAAAGACTCAGATAGGTGGGCGATGGTCAGTAAATCGCATTCCTCTGGCGGGGTCGGATATCCGCTAGTGCAATGTAAGAGCAACATCGAGGTTTCAGGATATTCACGAACCGCAGCGACGGCCTCGGTGATATCGCCCAACGACGCCATACCGGTCGACAGGATCATAGGCTTGCCGAGGCGTGCCACGTACTTGATCAACGGGATATCAACAATTTCAAAACTGGCGATTTTGAACGCGGGTGCGTTCAACTTGTCCAACAGGTCAGCAGCCGTTGGATCAAAGGGCGAACTGAAAATGGTAATGCCAATGTCTGCGGCGTGCTTAAACAACTGCTCGTGCCATTCCCATGGGGTGTGGGCTTCTTGGTAAAGGTCATGAAGTGAACGGCCTTTCCATAGACCCTCGGTAATCTGGAATTCCGGTCGGTCACTGTTGATGGTGATAGTGTCGGCGGTGTAGGTCTGCAATTTTACGGCGTCGGCCCCGGATTCTTTGGCGGCGTTGATCAGCTTTATCGCACGATTGATATCGCCTCTATGGTTGCCCGACATCTCGGCGATCAGATAAGGGGCATGGTTCTTCCCGATCTTTCGACCAGCGATTTCAAATTGGCTCATATCGTCGCGTTCCGTTCGGATGTGCCTGAACGTGGGCATGCATCCTGCCAGCGTACAAAATCCTATTTTCACCGCCACTCAATAAAAGTTGGTTAACGGTGCGTCAAAGATTCATGCATTCTTATCCATTTCTGTCTACGTTTAGAGAGATTTGTTACTCAGGAATAGGTAAGTACTGCGATGATCCCTTATGGGCGCCAGGAAATAACCCAGGAAGATATCGACGCCGTTGTCGATGTGATGAAATCGAATTTCCTCACGCAGGGTCCCGAGGTTGAGAGGTTTGAGCGGGCCTTCGCAGGTACCGTCAACGCTCAGCACGCGGTTGCCAGTAATAGTGCGACTTCTTCATTGCATCTTGCGTATTTGGCCATTGGTGTTGGACCGGGTGATATCGTTTGGACTCCGCCGATTACCTTCGTTGCGACGGCAAACGCGGCCCGTATGTGCGGGGCCGATGTCGATTTTGTCGATGTAGACCCAGATACGCAATGCATGGATGTTGATGCACTTCATCAGAAACTTCAAAGTGCAAAAGCAGCGAATGCCCTGCCTAAACTGGTTGTGCCTGTCCATTTCACAGGGCGCTCATGTGATATGGCGTCGATTGCCAAGCTTGCAAAAGAATATGGCTTCCGGGTTGTCGAAGATGCTGCACATGCGGTTGGCGCGTCCTGTCAAAGTCAGCCTGTCGGTGCGTGCGAGTTTTCGGATATAGCCGTGTTCAGCTTCCATCCTGTCAAAATCATCACTACAGCAGAGGGGGGGATGGCAACAACCAATGATCTAGCATTGGCTTCCAGGATGGCAACACTTCGGACTCATGGTGTGACTCGCGACCCCGGAGAGATCAAGTCACCGTCCCACGGTGGTTGGTATTACGAGCAACATGAACTCGGGTTTAATTACCGGATGACTGACATGCAGGCCGCACTTGGGTGCAGTCAACTCAAGCGTCTTTCCGGCTACATTAAACGGCGAAGGGAGATTGCACTTCGCTACGACAAGATGCTGGCGGAATTGCCAATAAAAAGGCCGCCGATAGATTCTAATGATCTCTCGGCATGGCATCTTTATATCATCAGGTTAAGTGATAGCGCGCCGTCGCGAGCGCATGTGTTTGCAGAACTTCGAAAGCGGGGCATTGGTGTGCAGATCCATTACATCCCTGTACATATTCAGCCGTATTATACGGACATGGGATTTGCCGTCGGTGATATGCCGGTTTCAGAAGATTACTATGAACGTGCAATCAGTCTGCCGATGTTCCCGACGATGACCGATGTGGATCAGGATATCGTGGTTCAAACATTGAGAGATGTGTTAGCATCCTAGCGATTAGGCGTTTGTAGCTTTTTCCAATGCGGACTTTATATGTTCAATCACGCTTGCCCAATCATTCCGCTTTGGCTGGCGGAATAAATTCACGCTGTCATACCATGGGGTCGTGTCCCCCTCGAGCTGCCAGCGCCAATCCGGAACAAATGGAATCATCGCCCAGCAATCTTTTCCCAATGCACCAGCTAAGTGGACGGTTGATGTATCGACAGAAATCACCAGATCCAATGCGTTTACAAGAGCCGCTGAGTCTCCAAAATCCGAGATATGGGTTGAAAAGTCGGAAATATTATCAGGCTTTTTCTGATCAGAGACTGAAAAATCTAAACTGACAAATGATACTCCATCCACGTCTAAGAGTGGGGATATCGTCTCCAAATCAATTGAGCGTTTGAAGTCTTCAGTGTGTCTTGGTGCCCCGCGCCAGTTAATGCCCACCTTCAGACCTGGAAGTTTTAAAATACACTCCTTTAGGTTATCTGACGCCTCTGGTGCGCTCAGATATGTGGCACCGCTGATATCCTTGGGGCCCGAAATACCAAGATTGCCAGGAAGGCTCAACAACAAGGAAAAGAAGTCGACATCGGGAAGGGATTGGTTAGGTGAGATTACGGTGACTTTGGGCGAGAGACCTTCCATCAATGGGGCGAGTTCCGGCTGAACGGCGAATAGAGTGGCTTCTGATTCTTCTGCCAGCATAGGCAAGAAACGGGCAAAGTGAATGCTGTCACCAAAGCCTTGTTCAGATAACACTATAATAGTTTTGCCCTCTAAATCTTGTTTCTCCCACTTGGGAACTTTAGGCATACCCCAAGATATTTCAAAATTTGGGAGATGAATTCGAGCTTCATAGTCTGGCCATGCCTTTGACCACTCACCTTGCAAAAGATTGAGAAGGGCTAGATTGCTTCTTGGCCCAGGGTCATTTGGAGAAAGCTCAATTGCCTCAGAAAAATGATTTTCCGCCGCATCAAAGATGCCCAGCTCACGATAAATTATGCCTGCGGCATTACGAGCCGATCCATTCTCTGGTGCTAGAGACGCGGCGCGCTCGGCTGTCAACAACGCGCCATCTAAATCGCCGTTGCGGCGTTGTGCTGTTGCTTTGCCGATCAGCGCATCAATCGAATTTGGCTGTTCCAACAGAGCTTGATCAAAGGTCTTTTCTGCATCTTCATTTCGGTCGCAGAGAAGTTGGATATTACCAGCATTTACGCGTGCGCCTGGAAGCGGGTCTTTAGCGCTGGCAGCTTTCTGGAATAAAGCAATCGCGGCGTCGTAATTTTTCGCTTGAACCTCAATGACGGCGAGGTCGTTTAACGCTCCAGCATGCTCAGGATCACCAGCGACAATTTTTCGAAGCTCTTGCTCTAGTTCTGCTTTCTTGCCTTGCGTGCTAAGGGTCTGCGCTAACAAATAACGCACGGACGAGTCATCGGGGGCTAAATCAAGTGCTCGCTTTAACATTTTGATAGCGCGACGTGCTCGCCCCGCATGCAGAAAAAAGACTCCTAAATTAACATGCGCATCAAGCCAATCTGGCGCGCTCTCTACGGCCCTTCTAAAATGATGCTCAGCAATACTCGACTGGTTGTTCTGAACGGCTATAAGGCCAATCCCATTGTGCGCAACAGGGTTATTTGGAACGATGCTGAGTATTTCATTGAAAAGTTTGGCCGCGGATTCCTCGTTACCGTTTTGAAGGGCTTCTGTTGCGGCGGTTTCGGCCGTCGAGATAAACTCTTTTAATTCTTCAGCGGAAGGAAGTTTGTTCTTGTCTGACATTACGACCCTGCGTTTTGCTGTTTATCTGAGTCTAACATTGCAGCCTCGTCTTTTTCAGCTTCAGCCGCGATTTCAGTGAGTTTATTCATGCCGCTGTTGAATTCGTCGAGAGTGCGCACCTCGTGGGCGATCAAATTCCGGGATGATTTAAGGGCCTTGTAAAAGTTTTCAGCTTCAATGTGTCCTTTGATTACATCCGCAATTTCGGATGCGCTGGGACATGCCTGTAGGTAATCCTTCAAATATCTGGCGAAATTCTTCAGATGCTCTTCCCGGGCGTCGTCAAACATATAAGCACATTGCAGAGAGAAATAGACCCGAGAGGCGGGCGTCGCAGCGTCGTCTTGCGTCAGGATTTCTTTCTCACGGAGAACCGTGGCGAGGTTATGAATCAATACCTTCGCGTTTGGCCCCACGTTTTCCATAACGGCACCATTCACGATCATTTTCTCGCCGCATTTTAAATCAAGCTTCAAAGGCATTTTGCGAACATCCCATCAAGAGCAAAACAATTCGTTAAGTTTGGAAGTAAATTCAAAAAGACCTCAACATCTCAGTAGTTTTAGTCCAAGGATATTAAACGGAAATTTAGTCGCAGAAAAACGCTCGCTGCCGCCACGTATTGGGCGCGAGGGCTATAACCCAGAAATCTACGCGTCAGGAAAATCAGATGCTCAAGTCGAGCTTGGTACCTGTATCCTGAGATTGCGTATTGTCTTCGGAACCACTTGTGTTCGACTCAGCATTAGCATCCGAAGACGAACCAGCAGACTTAACGATGTCTTCAGGCGAAATACCCGTCTGAATAGGTTTGCTTTCAGAAGATTGTTCAATCGCTTCCCGCAGTTGTGCATTACCTGCAACTTTCGATAACGAAATAGCCGCATTTGGAAACGGTGGTGGAAGACTGCCAATATTACTGCTCATCCTATTTCTCCAGTCAGAGCAACGAAACAATTAGGCTGGCACATCCTGCATGCTTCGTTATGTCTTTTAGACATCTGGGACACAAATTATTATGTCCCGCTGTTTCACTCAAGAAGCCCAACCCATGGACCCCCAATGATCGATTTTTTTCTAAAAACCGACAATGCCGTCGAAAATTCAGCGACAGGCATAAGAAAAATAAGTTATAAGAACGATTTTGTCAATAAAGTCTTGATGTGGGACAAATATCTAAGATCGACTAGAGAAAGTTGGTTAAGCTCAACTGACGTATCCGCGAGAAGACTTGGTAAGATGCGTTCAGCGCTTGCTCATCATCGAGGAGTTTTGTGATGGCCTCTAGTGGGTCAGCGTTTTCCACATCCGCAATGTCTTGCTCTAAGAAGCCAATAAAACGCGTGTGCGTCATGTTGATCTGATTGATCAGAAATTGATCGAATCCGATGTCTTGTTCGACACTCTCGAGACTACCAGCCAATTCGTCACCAAAAGGTGGTGTGCCGCTGACAGTTTGCTCCAATGCGGCATTCAACAGAAACTTGGCGTCATTAACGCGATCCAAGTTCTGATCAAGTCCACCCTCTGTGCCAAATTCACCTTGGAGTATGAGTTTCATCGCTCGAATTGCTTTTTCAAACGCGGGGTCATTGGCCTGCACGTCAAATACGAAATCGCGATCATCATCTACCCGATGCGTTAAGCCCTCATCGTCCCCTGAGTAATAGGATGTTGATGTGATTGTTCCAGTGGCACCGAAAACCTGAAGTTGGGCACCATCAGTATCTAATTCATCAGCCATGATGATATTCGTTGGGTCATTAATGACGATTGATGATTTGTCAGTCGAAATACTGGCGATTGTGAACGTGCCGTTGGAAGTCCCCGTGCCTGATAAAGTAATGGTTTGCCCTGCGATAAGGCCATCGAATGCATTTGGGACCGCGGTGGTGCCATCGTTTTCAACAATCTGAATAGTATTTGTTGCGTCTGTAACACTGATGCTGGTCCCGGAAACATAAGCAAATGAGTTTCCAGAACCGGCAAAATTTGTGCCGTCGGTATCTGTTTCATCAGTGATTGCCTCATTCACGGTCACGGATGATCCGTCGGCCGCAATGGACGCGATTGTAAATGTACCATTGTTACTTGTGGAGTTGGTAACTGTGAACTGCTGACCGACAACTAGACCTTTGAAAATGTTGGGCACAGATGTTGCCGTGCCACTCTGGCGGACTTCGATTGTGCTGGTGGCGTTGGTAAATTCAATATCGGTATCAACGAACTGATTGAAAAACGTATTTCCGGAGAGCCCTTCATCGGTGAGTGTTTGGGGCACGATGGTGACGGTACGACCATCAGCGGACACCGATGCCACGTTATAGGTGCCATCGTTCTCATCCGTTCCTGCGACTACAATTGGCTCACCCGCAGCAACGCCTGAAAATACAGCATTGGTGGCGACAATCGTATTGGCACTTCTGTTGAATGTAAGCTGACCTGTAGTATCATTCTCTACGACACTACCATCTGCCAACGTGATATCCGTTGGCTTGTCGGCAATTGTGATGATCGAGTTTGTCGCGTCTATCGAACCAATTTGTACGGTAAAGTTATTGCTTGTCGACGCGCCGATGGTGACAAAATCACCCGCATTTAGTCCAGCGAACAAACCAACGCTTCCGGCTGATGCCGTAATTGTGCCATTGCCAGCATCGAAGGCGATTTCACTGACCGCCGCAGCTGTGCGTGCCGGGCTTCCGCCGGTATCCGCCTCCGCTAAAAATGTCACCTGAGTTGCAGGAGTTTCCGTCGTGAGCGTTGTCGATAATATTTCGTCGGTCAGCTGTTCGGTTCGAACAGTTGCGGTCGTTCCATCCGAAGATACACTTTCGACCGTATAGGTGCCGTTGTTACTCGTTGTATTTGTGACCGTAATGGTGGCCCCAGCTGTCAGGTTGCTAAACATGGCCGAAGATGCGCGTATCGTGCTGGATCCGCTGCTCGTCGTGTCACTATCTGAATCGCGACTAAACTGTAGAAAGTTCGCATCGTCGATAAAGAGTTGGTTTTCGTTGTTAGAATCATTGTTGAACGAAAAATTCTCTAAATGTGCATCGCGTGTTTCTGGCACTTTGACCCGTGCACCGTCGTATGTTGATTGGAATGAACTGATGGAAGGTACATTGAAATCCACCGGTTCAGTGGTGGCGCGACTACCCGAAAACAAGAAACGTCCATCAACTTCTGTGTTCAACAGATCTTCAAGGTCGCGCAATGCTCGAAATGCGGCTTCTTGAACCATATCGACATTTTCTTTGATTTGGGGGTTGCCGACGCTGTAATTGGTAAGTTCCTGGCGGAAGTCTAGAATAGAAGTCCTTGCGGCGTCTAGGGCTGTCGCGGCAACGTTCAAACGTGTTTGTTGCTGGTCGTTGTTGCGAATATATCTCTGCAAACGATCACGACTGTTTTCAATGTTCAAGAGACGCTGAGTATCGAGCGAGATACCTGCGTAGTCCTGGGATTTCTTCTCGGAATTTACCTGTGCCTGCAAATCGAACATACGCTCTTGCGTTTGCAAGAGGCGATTGACGAGTTGGGTGTTTACTGCAGCAGATGAGATGCGTGTCATTTATCTAATCCTCTACCTAAACAATTCGCTCTAGGGCATCGAACATGTCGTTGATGGTGCTGATGACCCTGGCGGACGCAGAGAACGCTTGTTCAAAAATAATCAAGTTGGCCAATTCTTCATCAAGGTTGACACCGGCTTCTG
The DNA here is from genome assembly GCA_965659695.1 of Rhodospirillales bacterium. Taxonomy (GTDB): domain Bacteria; phylum Pseudomonadota; class Alphaproteobacteria; order Rhodospirillales; family Casp-alpha2; genus UBA4479. Next base: position 18,528 of record CBFHXC010000008.1, on the reverse strand, counting down.
ATGTTTGCTTGAACACCAAGCTTTCCTGCAAAGCACGTTGTGAGCTGATATCCCGTTCATTGTCATTCGCGAGATTTGCATTGGTTGCAATTATCGAAGCGGCACGCTGAGAGAACGTATTTGAAACATTCGAAAGTCCGCCAGCGACGGAAAAATTCGTTGTACTCGTAAGTGCGGATGCCATTGCCGCCACGGTGGTTTCGTCGGCGGTACTCATGAAGTACTCTCCAGCAGTGCCGCGTTCGGCATCCCATTGTACTGTGCCAGTGGCAATTCCACCTGGATTGGTCAGAATGTCATTCCTGACGGACAACGTTGTTGATGTTCTTACATCGGCAAGATCGATGCCCGCACCAGAAAGCACTGTCTCATTGTTGCCATCTGTGAGCTGAAAACTTGACCCATTGGTGTGAGATATTCGGATTCGCTCACCACTGCCATCTGGAATCATGCCTGCAGTAAAGGTTTGACTAAGTGTGGCATCGTTATTGATCGCCGTGACAATAGATGAGAGAGAACTGTTGGCACCGACAGTCAGAGTTCCAATCAGGCCAGTTGAATCTCGGAAAGTCAGTGTGCCGCCAGCGGACACATATGACGAAGCTTGGACATCTGATTCCCATACATTGTCAGTCAAATTGTCGACAAAGAAGTCGTTCAACCCGAAAAAGTTCGAGAACCCTGATACTGTTTCATCGACAAAACCGTCTCCGTTTGCATCAAATGCTATTTCGGCGTTCGCTTGTGTCGAGCCGTTCGCCGTCGCGGTTTCGTCACGAAATGCCAGATTAAGGCTAGTATTACTGATTGCGATATCGAATTTTCCGGCTGTATTGGTGGCCACAGTGGCGCTCGGCGCACCGTTATTCCTTAGCCAGTTTTGCATGGTTGTAGCGATATCATTGATATGCCAGTCATTGCCCGACCCACGTGCAGAAAACCCTGCATCGGTCATGATAGTATTGAGCGTTGTTTTCACACTCTCGTTACCGCTGGTATCAAATAGAACAATCGACACATCATCGGCAGAGTTGGTGGGATCAAGTTGAATGGCTTGGGTCGTGGGTTCAATAAAGGTCCGCGTGCCGTTGTATTCCTGCGCGCCGGGAAAGGCGACGCCAGAGTTGTGTATTTGGTTAACCGAATCGCGGAGCGTTGCAGCAAGTTGATCGAGTTGGCTTTGAAGATCGGGCAGAAATGTATCCCGCATGTCGATCAAGCCTTTGACTTGGCCGCCGCGGAATTCTGTTGTTTTGTCATTGGCCTGGATGGACGTATCTCCAATGAAGAATCCAGAGAAATCCCCTTCGCCATGGGTTGTGGTTGGCGTAACTGCCGCAGCTGCGGTGTGCGTGATCGTCGGCGGAATGGTATCAACCAGTGTCGATCCGTCAGATGTGAAAATTGCGACATCGCCGTCTGATCTATAGAAGTATCGAATATCGACCAGTTCAGACAACTCAGTAATCCGCTGATCTCGTTGATCCCGTAAATCTGTGGTGTCTCGGTTTACTGTGCCATTGGATACGATGTCATCATTCAACTGATCTATCTCGGTGACCAGGGTATTCAGGCGCGTCGCGATATCCGCCAGTTCCTGGTCAGCCTGCAGGCGCAGTTCTTGGATGTTGGTGCTCAAATCCTGAAGTAACAAGGTCGCGTTTTCTGCCTGCCGTATGACGTCAGATTTCTCAAGCGCGCGTTCCGGTGTGGCTACCAGCGTCTCTACGGATCTGGCGAATTCGTCCATGACATGAGAGATTGATGTGTTATCACCAGGCGCCCCGAACAAATCTTGCAGCCTGGACCAGTAATCCTGCTGGACGCTCATTTGGTTGAGCTCACTTGTCTCTAAGCGAACACTTTTAAGTAAACCTTCGTCGACTAAGCGTGTTATCGACGAAATATTGACGCCAGCACCGGTGCCAGCCAGGGCCTGGTTTTCCAAACGGACGATCTTTCGCGAATAACCCTCGGTATTCACGTTGCTCACGTTTTGGGCAATTGTGTCCATTACCCGCTGGTTGACCAGCAAGCCGCTCTGCGCGGTTCTTAGTGCCTGTGTGATCGAGCCCATATGGCGTCTCTCTTACTGTTATGCGCGGATTATTTGCCCGCCTATAGTGTTTGATCTAATGAAATAGCGCCGCTCCGGGCTTCGCTTTTACCTGCCGGCATTTGCGTTGAGCCCTTCTGCGAATAAGTGCCTGAGGTGTTGGTTGAGTCTCGGACCGCGTCAGCCACCATTTCGACAATTCGTTTGCTGGCATACATCGCGGCTTCAAGCATGCGAGCGTTTTCTGCAACAAGTCCATCAACTTTATGAGCGAGCTCTTTGAGCTTCATTCGTTCATCTTCATCGACATCTTTGAGTTGTCCTGGGTCTTCTTGCAGCCCCATGATGCGCGCTTGATAAACCCGACCAATCGTTTCTTTCTCGTCCAATAGGTCGGACAAATCGTTGTGACGGCGATCTCTCAGGATCTCGTTTTCACGTTCCAGAATATCGACCAGTCGACTAGTGACGCTGATCAGATCTGCCATTCGTTTTTCGGGATCCATCACTTGCCCTCCTGCATTTTGATCATTTCGCGCATGACGCTATCTGCGAGACCAATACCACCAGCATCGGCAATCGCTTTGCCGTACTCGTCGATCTGCATATCGCGATAGATTTTTTCACCTGAACCCCCGCCAAAAGGTGAGGCGGGTTCTAGGTTTTCGAACATCGGGCGCAGCATTTCAGAGATAAATACCGCTTCGAATTCTTGCGCGGTTTTCTTGAACTTATGCATGTCGGACGCAGACAGATTACCTTTGTAGGCGCCGGCGACCGTTGCGGGTTCTGGACGACTAGACAGCCGCGCGGCATCCAATTGTGCGCTCATGGCGTCCATTACATCACCTCAATTTCAGCTTGAAGTGCGCCAGCGGTTTTGATCGCCTGGAGGATCGTAATCATATCGCGTGGACCAATGCCTAGGGCGTTCAATCCGTTGACCAATTCCTGCAAGCTGACACCTGGCTGTAGGACGGTTAGTTGACGTTCTTCACCTTCGTCTACTTCGATATTGGTTCGGTCCACAGTCGTGGTCGCGCCAACCTCGGCGAAGGGGCCAGGTTGAGAAACTTGCTGGGTTTCGGTGATCCGAATGGTTAGTGAACCTTGAGCGATGGCGACGGTTGAAATTCTTACGTTCTCGCCCATCACGATGGTGCCGGTTTGCTCATCGATAACGACCCGTGCCAACTGGTCGGGCTCGACACGAAGCTGCTCGATATCGGTCAACAAGTTGACGACGTTGTTGCTATAGCTCGTGGGCACTTTCAGTTGAATGGTCGTGGGATCACTTGCTGCCGCTGCGGCAGTTCCTAAGAATGCGTTGATCGCCTGCGAGACGCGGCGTGCTGTCGTGAAATCTGGGTTGCGAAGGGTGAGCTTCACATTGGTCATGCCAGCGAGATCATATGCGACCTCGCGTTCGACGATGCCGCCATTTGCAATCCGACCAGATGTTGGAACACCCTTGGTAACCGTTTCTGCATCACCCTGCGTTTGAAACCCGCCAACTGCTACTTGGCCTTGAGATACGGCGTAGACTTCACCATCAGCACCCAGAAGCGGTGTGACCAAAAGTGTGCCGCCCAACAGATTGCTGGAATCGCCAAGTGCGCTGACGGTGACGTCGATGCGTGAGCCTTGGCGTGCAAAAGGGGGTAAATTTGCAGTGACCATAACGGCTGCGACGTTTTGCGAGTCTAAGCCATCGTCCGTTGGTTTGACGCCCAAACGGTTCAACATGGCTTGCAGGCTCTGTTTCGTGAAATGTCCATTTGCCAATGTGTCGCCAGTATTGTTGAGGCCAACAACAAGGCCATAACCAATCAGTAAGTTGTCGCGGACGCCTTCGAAGTCGACGATATCTTTGATACGCGATGCGGCGCTTACGGCACTTGTCGCTGTGAAAAACAAAACAGCCGAAAGTGCGAGCGCTGCGAACTTTGTAATTTTTGTCTTCCGGTTTTGCATAATCTTGCTCATATCTTTTTCCCGATTTGCCCTGTTTTTAGTGGGCATTTATCTGAATGCCATTACTAATGCGAATAACGTGCCAAAAGTGATTGTTGGAAAGGTCTATTATTTCAATGGGTTAAGATGTTGTGAGATGCATTCTCTACGGTGTTTTATGCCGTTGAAACAGGAGGTGGGTAAGAATTGCCTAAGGCCGACAAATGAGCCGTATAACGAGAAACGCCCCATCCTGTGGACGGGGCGCAACCTTGTTTAGAGTGTGATTAGATTAGGTCTTTAAATCCCGTGCGACCGTCAACATTTCATCGATGGTTTTGAACGACGTTGCATTCATATTATATGCGTTTTGAGTTTGGATCATGCGCGTGAATTCGAAAGCAATATCCACGTTGGATAACTCTTGGGCATTTGGTTGAAAACCTGCCTGGCCGGTCTCATCGGCAAAGAAGGCTGAAGCCTCGCCAGAGTCAGGTGTTTGTTGGAACAACAAACCATTTTCGGAATCCAACCCATTGGGATTTGTGAAATCGTAGAGAGGTACTTTGTAAATCGCGCGCTCTGTACCATCGCTGAACAATCCAATTACTTCGCCATCGGCATTAAAGCTAACTGTATTCAAACTCGCGGCGGCGAAACCGTCTTGGCTGGTCCGAAAGGGTGTAAACCCGCCGTCGAATTGGGACATGCCAGACATATCAATTGTGAAATTCGATGTGGCCCCATCATCCCAGGTTGCGGTGTAGGTCAGTTCAGTCGGAGATTGCAGGACTCCCAGCTCTGAAAACACCAAGTTGTCGGTCAGTGTTGCAGTTGACGTTGCGGATGCTGTCCCTGCGGTGGTCTCTGCAGTGATGGCCTCTGTAACGGTAATCGTCGAACCTGTCGAATTGATCGCCGTGATGGTGAACGTGCTGTTATTCGACGCTGTGCCCGCAAGTGTAATTTGATCGCCTACGGCTAGGCCTGAAAATGCCTCAGCAACAGGTATGCCTGTTGTTGTATTGCGCATTTCGATCGTGCGGCCAACATTATCCAGCGTTAATGCGGTTGTGGCAGTAGTGGATACGCTGAATGCGGACCCAGGACTAAGAGTGCCCGTGGTCAAATTATCCGCACGCGAGTCGATCCGCCACGTGTTATCCGTGAGTGTTTTTGAGAAATCGAAAGATATGTTTCTGGCGGTCCCGTTAGAATCATAGGTGTCGAATGTGTACGACTGCGCTGTGTCACCGAAGTTGTTTTCTGCGGGTAGATTCAGCTCCAGCACAGCCTGGGTCGTGGCTTGACCCAAATTGATAAATGCAAACTGATCAACACGCATTGGCGCAGCAGAGCCTGAGCTAAAGGAGCCATCTGCTTCGATGGGAGAGCCAAGCAAATACATGCCATTCTTGTCCACAAGATAGCCGTTCGAAACCGTGATCGTCGATCCGTCATCTGCCGTGACGGAGCTTGTCTGCCCGTCAGCAATGCCGATTTCGAACGCACCATCCCTAGTGTAAAATATGTTGTCTGATCCGGTTAAACTAGGCTGAACGGCAAAAAAGCCCTGGCCGACAATGGCCAAATCCAGAATGTTGTTAGACCCTTGGATACGTCCCTGAACATCGTTCGTCGCACGTGCATAGGGCTTCACGCCGCCCAAGTCGCGATGCTGGAATTGATTGTCGCTCAAAATCGTCTCGAATTGTGTATCAATCCGCTTGAATCCGCCGGTGTTCACGTTGGCAATGTTGTAGCCAATCGTATTCAACTGATGCGCTTGTGCGCGCATTCCCAGCGTCGATGTTTGGAAAAGACCGTTCCCACTCATGGATCGTCCTCTCTTTTCTTTTTGTTTCACCTTAAGCTCAATGGAAAGACCCATTGCGCCCGTTGGCACCTAGTAAGCAAAGAGAGTGCCAGTTTTATTCTGCGGTTAAATCATTGATATGGCGTGATAAAAAATTGATATGCATGCGCATGAGAGATGCCATAGACGTTATATTGCCGGGACGCCATGAATAGTGGCAATCTTTACCGAGTGGTTTACTTTGGAAAATAATGAATTTGCTCTGGGCGAACACTGACGCCGACGGTCTGGCCGGCTTTCGGCAGGACCACACCGGGAACTCTTGCCTCAATGGGGGTGCCATCGTCCAATTCCATCATGACGACTGATGAACGGCCCAATGGCCGTGCGGTAACGACCTTCAGTTTGATGTTGCCATTCTGATCGTCGATCAAAAAACCCTCTGGTCTGATCAAAAAAGCGAGTTCCGTGCCGTCATCATGGCCCGTCACGGGGAAGTCCCCAATGGCTGTCTTGATCAGATTGTTTTCGACAGTGCCAGTGAATTCGTTCACCGGGCCGAAGAGTTCAGTGACGAATTGATCTTGCGGGTGAAAATATAAATCCGTCGGGGATCCATCCTGTAGAACCCGTCCCTTGTTCATGACCAGAATCCGGTCGGCCATGAACATGGCTTCCTCAGGATCATGGGTGACCATCAGCGTCCCGACACCAGTGTCTTTTATCGTCCGCAGCGTTTCGGTTCGAACTTGCGCCCGTCGTGTAACATCCAAGCCAGAAAAAGGCTCATCCAACAGTAGCACTTTTGGCCCAGGTGCCAGTGCACGGAGGAGAGCAACGCGTTGTTGCTGGCCACCTGAAAGGGTGTGCGGATAAACATCAGCATAATCCGAGATGCCCATATTTTCCATTCTTGCAGAGATGCTATGTTTGATTTGAGAACGATCTTTTTGCGCGAGGCCAAATTCAATATTCTCGCGTATGGTCAGATGCGGGAAAAGCGCATAGTCCTGAAACATCAAGCCAACATGTCGCTTTTCCGGCGGCAGATTTATCCCTGATGCGGCGTCCGCAAAGACCTCGCCATCGATTTCAACTGCTCCCGCTTGGACCACCTCCAGGCCTGCAGCCAAGCGCAGCAAAGTCGTTTTGCCGCAACCGCTTGGCCCGAGTAGACACACCAGTTCACCCGGCTCAACGGAGACAGAAACACTATTCAAGACTTGATTGCTGCCAAACGCATGGGAAATGGCGCGTAGATTGAGGCCGCTCAAAGGTCTGCCCTTGTTCCGTTAAGAAGATGATCCGGGGCGTGATCGGGTGATCGTAACGCTTAACAAAATCACGGGAATAATACCCGCGCCGACAATGGTCAACGCCCCCAGCGCAGACTCTTCAATCAATTCATCTGACGCATACTGATAAACGAACGTCGCCAAGGTGTCGAAATTGAACGGGCGAAGGATAATTGTTAGCGGCAATTCCTTCATGCAATCCACAAAAACCAGAATACCAGCGGTCAACAAGCTGCCCCGCATTAACGGATAGTGGACTGATTTCAAGGCCGCAAATGGCGTTGCCCCCAGTGTTCGTGCCGCGCCATCCATATTTGGTGTGACTTTTCCCAGGCTTGATTCCGATGCGCCGTAAGCCAACGCCAAGAACCGCACGAGATAACCATAAAGGATGGGGACAATCGTACCGGCCATAACGGCACCAATGGCTATCCCGGCGTAGTCCCCTAGTAATGAAATCATGCTATCCAATGCACCCAATGGCCATAGTACACCGACTGCCAGAATTGCACCTGGGATCGCGTAGCCGACACTGGCTGCGCGGGCGGCAATTTTAATTGCGGGGCTTGGCGATAAGCGAACAGCATATGCCAAAAACAATCCGATCATCACGGCCACAACCGCCGCGGTAATGGACAGTGTCAGGCTGTTGGCAACGTAGCGGAAATAGTCAGCGGCAAGTGTTTCTTCATAGAAGTTGAGCGCGTATTGTGTGAGCACACTGGCGGGTATGATGAACCCCAAAAGGACGGGCAGCGCGCACAAGACAAAGGCCCAAAATGCGCGTTTCCCGCGAAGGCGATAGCTGGGTAATTCGGAGTATTTGGTTGACGTGTGGTGGAATTTTTTCCCTTGGCGGGCAGTGCGTTCCAACACGATCAAAACCAATACGAATGCGAGCAAGACGGTCGATAATTGCGCGGCACCGGCCGTGCTGTTCATGTTCAACCAAACATCAAAAATGCCTGCTGTGAAGGTTTGCACGGCGAAGTAATCGACCGTTCCAAAGTCATTTAGGACTTCCATCAAGGCCAGCATCACGCCAACAACAATCGCGGGTCGGGCCAGTGGCAGCGCGACCGAGAAAAAACTGCCCCAAGATGACCTGCCCAATGTGCGCGCCACTTCTAGTGCGCAGACGGATTGCTCAAGGAATGCGGCACGGGCCAGCAAGTAAACGTATGGGTATAGGACCAGGGTAAAAACAATCGTGGCGCTGGGTAGAGACCTGATTTCGGGGAACCAATAATCCCTGGCGCTGGTCCAACCAAATATGTCACGCAAGAAAACCTGAACGGTACCCGCATATTCCAACTGATCGGTAATGACAAAAGCCAGCACATACCCAGGAACGGCGAGTGGGAGCAGCAACGCCCATTCAAATATCCGGGACCCAGGAAATCTGCACATGGTGACAAGCCATGCTGTGCTTGTGCCGATCACCGTAACGCCCACGCCCACGCCGATCATGAGCAGCAGTGTTTGTTGAACGTATGTGCCAAGAACTGTGTTGAATAAGTGTTGCCAGATATCGCTGGTGTCTGTGAAGGCTAAGATGATCACGGTGATGATCGGCGCGCCGATTAAAGCGGTGACGCAGAATGCGAAAAAGGTCCAACTGTCGAGTTGGCTTTTGAATCGAAAACTCAGTGATCTAGGCGTTTTTGCGGCGATCGATACCATATAAAATTAATGCCCCATAAAACGCGAAAGGGACGCCCTGCAAAGCAAGGCGTCCAATCCGTTTATAATGTTGATAAGATTTAGTATCAGCTTGTTGGGCCCTCATTAAACTGAACTTCGTCAACCAATTTGGTGGCTTTTTCGCGAAGTCTTGCAATGTCTTCCATGCCAAGTTTATCGGCCTTAAATGTGCCCCAAGATGCCACTAGAGCTGAGGGGTTCAAATCCTTGTGCACAGGGTATTCGTGGTTCACCTCGGCATAGATCGATTGGGCTTCTGGACCAGACAACCATTCAACCAACTTCACAGCGGCTGCACGGTTCTTGGCACCTTTCAAGACGCCTGCACCCGACACGTTCACATGTGCCCCACGATCATTTTGGTTTAAGAAAGTGATTTTAACGGCATCAGCCCATTTCTTCTGTTCAGGCTTTTTCTCGTTAGTTGCCATTTTACCCATGTAATAGGTGTTTGCGATTGCGACATCACAGACGCCTTCATAAACAGCTTTTGCCTGTGCGCGGTCATTGCCCTGAGGTTTGCGTGCCAAGTTTGCTTTCAAACCCTCAAGCCATTTTTTTGTCTCAGTTTCACCTTTGTTGGCGATCATCGATGCAATTAACGCGACGTTGTAAGCATTCTTGCCAGAACGAATGCAAATGCGCCCTTTAAATGCTGGATCTGCCAACTGCTCATATGTTTTTATTTCACCATCTTTGACGCGATCTTTGGATACCATGGCGATCCGGGCACGTTGGGTCAGGCCAAACCACAGACCGCCTGGGTCACGAAGGTTTGCAGGGATATTCGCTTCCAGTACGTCAGATTTGACGGGGTTAAAGACACCTGCTTGTTTTAATGCGTAAAGACGACCGATATCAACGGTCAGAACGGCATCCGCAGGATTATTTGAGCCAGCCGCTTTGATTTTCTCAAGCATGCCTTTCTTGGCAAAAACCACGTTCACCTTAATGCCTGTCTCTTCTTTGAACTTGTTCAATAAGGGTTCAATCAGGAAAGGTTGACGATAAGAGTACAAGTTTACCTCGTCAGCAGCTTGCGCCGGTTGAAATGCCATTGCGGAGCCCGCAATGATGGCGGACAGGCAAGAAAATTGTACGACTTTTTTTAGCATTGGTTCGCTCCTCGGGACCGCAAACAGTGTCTGTTTGTCAAGTTGGATTGTTTCACTTCATTTGACATTCATCGTCAAGCAATTAATTGAGAATGATTATCATTCACCGTAGTGTTATACGAAGCATCATGTGCAATTGCAAGTCATTCTCAAAAAGAAAATGCATGATTTATGGTCTTTGAATTTGGAGTCCGAAAAATGGGACGTATGCAATCAGAAGTTCCTGATGTATAAAGCGACAAAGGTGCCTTGGTGAGTTTTGTGGCGCCGATATTCGAGGTTATCTGATGAAAGTATCGAAAACCGGGAGTGCCAAGGGGCCAGACTCGGCCCGCAAAAAGCCCAAGTCATCAGAGGATGGCGCTGGTTTTGCGGATGCCTTGAAAACCGCTTCTGGATCTGCGGAAACGGAGGCGGCGCAAGCGACAAGCTCCTTGGGGAATGTTGATGCCATATTGGCTGTTCAGCAGACTGCCGACGCGACCGATCATAAATCCCGTGGGCTGATGATGGATTACGGTAACGAGATGCTTGATCGTTTGGAGCAATTGCGCATCTCCATCCTCAACGGAGCTATATCTAAAGACCGTCTACAAGACATGGCACGCCGATTACGCGAGCGCACATCCAATAGCGACGATCCGCGGCTCAACGAACTGATTGATGACATTGAACTTCGGGTTGAAGTGGAGATCGCCAAACTCCGTCGCTAGTGCTTGGTAGAATACCCATGAAAATCAAGTGGATAGAGCCAAAAAACTCTTAAATTCTTCGCTTGCAGAGATAAACTCGCCCGATTATATTCCCGGCCTCTGGCAAACCTACAGTCTGGGAGCCCAAGGCGTCATGAGCATCACGCTACCGCCCGAATACAAGCCTAACAAAAAAGAACCCTTCATGAATCCGCGTATGCGGGAGTATTTTCGCAAGAAACTCTTGGATTGGCGGACCGAACTGGTTAAAGAATCAAATGACACCCTGCAAACATTGCAAGAGGGTGGCATTGTGGAACCAGATATCGCAGATCGCGCTGCGGTCGAAACTGACCGGTCCTTGGAATTGCGGACACGCGATCGGGCACGGAAACTGATTTCAAAAATTGACCAAGCACTCGAACGCATTGAGGATGGGTCTTATGGGTACTGTGAAGAGACCGATGAGCCGATCTCAATCGCCCGACTAGAAGCGCGGCCAATCGCCACGATGTCAATCGAAGCACAAGAACGCCACGAGCGGATGGAACGGACTCATCGCGACGATTGATCTTCGACAACAACGAATGTGGAAAGCCACGGCTGCAAAGTCTGTGGCTTTTTTTCGGGCAAAAAAAGGCCGGAGCATTCTGCCCCGGCCATAGTTGTCTAGGTATTCAATGAACCTAGAACGGGAAAATGATGTCCCAGAGTTGCATGCCCCAGCGAGGTTGCTGCAACTGACTTAAGGTGCCACTGCCGCCGTAAGCGACGCGCATTTCGGCAATCTTGTCGTGGGTAATTGTGTTGTCGCTCTCAATGTCTTCGGGCCTAACCACGCCCGTTACCATGAGTTCACGAAGTTCAGCGTTCACCAAAATTTCCTGGCGTCCCATGATCACGAGCGATCCGTTTGGCAAAATCTGCGTCACAATCGCAGCAAAGGTCAGATTAATCGTTTCAGACCGTTCGATTGATCCGTCACCCTCGGTTTGATGTCGGCTACCAAAACTGGCGGTTGCGGTAGGTACGATGCCTTGGGGAAGAACTTTAGAAAATTCGGCCTCTAATCCGAGGAGGTTTGTAACATCAGAATCCTCGTTGTCGGTTCGGTCACGTTCAGTTGAATTCGAAAGTGTCGCGGTATCTGCCAAGTTCAACTGTACGGTTACCATGTCACCGATTTCAGTTGCACGATGGTCCTTAAAGAAGGCGCGCGCACCACTACGCCAAAGCGAGCTTGGGTTTTCTTCGGCCACTTGCGGGGCTGGCATCGGCAGGCTCACGGGTCGGTACTTCGGCTGAACGGTGGGGTTCTCGATCTTCGTCAATTCTGGTCCGTCGCCGATCTCGGAGATGCGCGTTGCCAAGTTACACGCACTCAGGCTGGTCGCGATGGTGACGACTGCCAGACTCTTTAAGATCTTAATTTTGCGATCTGTTCGTGTCATGTTGCGGTCCTTTCCCGAAAGAAATTTTTCTTGTTGTTTGATCTTCAAGTTAGTTCACGTTTAACGAAAGCTGTTGCGCGACCGTGCGTACGGCGACACGGCCCGGGCCAATGATTTCGGCTTCAATGACCTGTGTGGATTGCGCGTTTTTGATTTGGATGATGTCACCATCAGCCCCGTTCTGAAGGGCCTTGCCCTGCGCTGTCAGGATCATATTGGGGACGTGATGAACAATTGTTACCAGGTCATTTTTCTTAACCAACTGGGGACGTTGAACATCGGTCACCCGAATGGGCGCACCAGCGCGAATGCCGCGTCTAGGAGTCATGCCGATCAGGTCATCCATGTGCATCAGAGTATCAGCTTGCACCCGATCCGCCCGCATTCGCACCCATTTAATGTCGGCAGATTTGATGACATCGCCACGGAGCACACGATTGGACAATACAGGAACTTCAGCAACCCGATATGCGCGCCCTGATAGGCGGATTTTCTCAGTTGCATTTGCTCCTTCGCCCGCAGAAACCATCGCTGTGAAGCGACCGGTCCGGTCCCGATAGTTCACGCTATCGACATTAATCGTCGGCACGCTGCCAGCGGGAAGATGGAGCTCTGTGAAACGTGAAGAGAACTCAACGTCCATGTCTTCGCCGATGTTGAATTCCGACAGAGCAAACAAGATCTCGGCTTTGATTTCAGAAACAGAGACCGAAATACTGGCACGCTCGACAATGGCCGTAACTTTGGAACTTAGCGGTCGCCACTCCACGTTATAAGCCCGTGCGACACGGTAGAGCCAGCGGGCATCCAATATGGCCCTTTTGCCAGCCTGCGGCGCGTAAGCAACAGGCGCTTCGGCGCGTTCGGTCACATTGGTGAACAAGTCGTTCAATCGGATGACGTTTTCTTCAACCACCACATGCTCTCGCAGCATTGGTGCTTTTTCTAAGGCGTTTGCAATTATGTCCGAAGCGACCGCAGGGGGGCTAGTTCCGACGAGAGCAAAGGCGCCTAATCCCAATATGAAAGTCATTCTGATCAATTGACCATACATTTTATATCTCCTCAGTTGAGGATCCGTTCGCTTATCGGATCGTCGTCAGGGTGCCCATCATTTCGTCCGAAGTCTGGATGACTTTGGAGTTCATCTCGTAAGCACGCTGCGCCGAAATCAAATGGGAGATTTCCTCGACTGCATTCACGTTCGATGTCTCCAAAAACCCTTGAAGGATTGATCCAAAACCAACGGAGTCTGGGTTGCCAGTAACGGGAGAGCCGGATGCTGCTGTTTCTAGCATCAAGTTGTCACCTATTGACTCTAAGCCAGGCTCGTTCTGGAAGGTTGCTAATTGAATTTGACCTGCATTTTGTAATGCGACTTGGCCCTCAACTCGAACCAATACTTGGCCAGAGTTGTTGATCGTCACGTCGATGGCATTCTGAGGAACAGTAATTCCAGGGTTCAATTGCAGGCCATCGTGGGTCACGATCAGGCCGTTTTGGTTCAACTGGAATGTGCCATCTCGAGTGTATGCTGTTTCACCCGTGGGTAACTGAACTTGAAAGAAGCCTTTCCCTTGAATAGCCATATCAAGGCTGTTGTCCGTTGCGGTCAGGTTGCCTTGCTCGTGAATTCTATAAACGGCGGCGAGTTTCACACCCAAACCCAATTGAACCCCGGTGGGTACCACATTGCCCGCATCTGAAGATGTGGAGCCAACGCGACGAAGATCTTGATAGATCAAGTCGTGGAACTCGGTCCGGCGACGTTGGAATGCAGTGGTGTTCATGTTGGCCAAGTTGTTCGAGATGACCTCTACGTTGCGCTGCTGCGCTTGCATACCTGTTGATGCAATATCTAGTGATCTCATTTTCTCTTCCTTTCCCGTTAGCGCGCATTTTTGCCGCGCTGATTTTGTTCGTGCGTTAATTGGTGGCAGCCATATCCTTGACCATGGTGCGCTGTCGTTCGTCTTCGCGTTTCATGAAATCGCGGACGCTGTCGTATGCGCGGTGGACTTCGATCATGCGTGCCATTTCTGCAATCGGCTGCACGTTTGACCCCTCGACGGCGCCTTGAAGAATGCTGGCGTTTTCAACAGCCTGAGGTGGATTGCCCTCCGGGGATGTGAATTGGGCGCCGGAAATGCGCTCCAAGAGTTGTTCGTTCTCGAAGTTCACGACCCGCAGTTTGCCGAGTTCGCCGTTATTCGTGGAAATCGTGCCATCTCGTGAAATCACGATTTCTGTATCTTCTGGAGCGAATATAACTGGCGCGCCACCGTCAGCCAGAACGGGCTGTCCAAGCTGGTTGACCAACTGCCCGGTGTTATCCAGTTGGAAGCGGCCGTTTCGCGTATAACTCTCGCCGTCTGGTGTCTGCAAAGCGAAGTAACCTTCACCTTGAATCGCTACATCAAGCGGGTTCCCCGTGGTCTCTGTTGCGCCAGGTGCGTTATCAATCATCGTTGCAATATCACGCGTATATGCGAGGCGTGGAGAGATTGGTGCGCCGCCTTCTTTGGATTTAACCAAATGTTCGACGAACATCATGCTGCCGGCTTTGTAGCCATGGGTGCTCATGTTTGCGAGGTTGTTCGCAACAACGTCCATTTGGCGTCTGAGGGCACCTTGGCGTGAAAGCGCGACGTAGGAAGTGTTTTCCATTGTCTAAGTCCTTTTCCCGTATCTTCTTCTTGGCCGACTTTTGCCGGTCCAGTTGCCGATAAACATGCACGGGGTGTGCCAATTTATTAAAACCAATTAAATCAATAAGTTATTTGTTTATTACGCAATACCTGCTACTGCAGAATTCGATTGTATGTGCATGGTTTACCCGGCAGGAAATGCCTCTAAGCAGGCCTACATGTTGAACCAAAGATGTGTCGAGGAAGTTGTACGAAGTTCTGCCAATTTGGTATCTTATGATTCGCGACGGAAGCGTTGACTGAACACGCTTTCAGGGGGGCGTCATTTAGGCCATGCTAATTCTAACGAAGACGATAGAAACGACTTGTTAACCAAACAACCTACATACTCATGTGTCCGGCTAAAATCCGCTGGGCGCGGGGCTAGTCGATAAGAGGGTACATGGCTGAGGAAGATGCAGACGGAGACGAGGGAGAAGTTGCCCCTGAGGACGAAGAGTCTTCTGGTGGCAAAAAGAAACTCCTCATCGTCATCTTTATCGTCATTCTCTTAATCGTCGGGGGCTTGGCCGGGGCCTATTTCACAGGACTATTAGATCCTGTGATTAAAATGATTGTGGGCGACCCGAGTCAAACAGAAGAGCAGGTTAATGAATTTTCGGGGCCATCTGTTTTTTATGAGTTACCCGCGCTGACAGTGAACTTGAATACGGCAGGGCGAAAAGCACGGTTTATTAAGATTCAAGTCAGCTTAGAATTGGCCAACGAGGCAGATAAACCAAAGGTGGAGGCGGTCATCGCGAGGGTAATGGATAATTTCAACGTGTATTTACGAGAATTGCGGATCGAGGATCTTAGTGGTTCTGCTGGCATTTATCGTTTGCGCGAGGAGTTATTGACCCGCATTAGAGGCGCGGTCGCCCCTGTTATTGTTAAAGACATTTTGTTTAAAGAGATGCTGATCCAATGATGATCGGTACGCATAACGACCTAATTTCGGAAAGAAGGATCTAATCGTGGTCCCCGCAGATGAAGCCGAAGAAGAAGTAAACGAAGATGAAGAGGACGAACTAGCCGCCGAGTGGGAGGCTATGATGTCTGATGGTGATGGTGACGACGACGGCGACGCCGATGCGGGCGAGGGTGGTGGTGGTCGGGAGGCGACGCGGGTTCTGAATCAGGACGAGATCGACTCATTACTTGACTTCGACGAAGACCAAGAGGAAATGAGTGAACGATCCGGGATACAGGCGATCTTGTCATCTGCCCTGGTTTCCTATGAACGTCTTCCAATGTTGGAGGTCGTTTTCGACCGCCTTGTCAGATTGATGTCCACATCTTTGCGGAATTTCACGTCAGACAACGTTGAAGTTTCTCTCGATAACATAGCATCCATCCGGTTTGGTGATTATCTGAATTCAATTCCCCTGCCAGCTATGTTGAGTGTGTTTAAAGCAGAGGAATGGGACAACTATGGCCTGATTACTGTTGATAGTTCGCTGATTTATTCGATGGTTGATGTGTTGTTAGGCGGTCGTCGTGGTACTGCTGCCATGCGGATCGAGGGACGGCCTTATACGACCATTGAAAGATCATTGGTTGAGCGAATGGTCCACGTGATGCTGGGTGATTTGTCGGCGGCTTTTGAACCGTTGAGCCCGGTGACATTCCGCTTCGATCGGCTTGAGACTAACCCTCGTTTTGCAACAATCTCGAGGCCATCAAACGCCGCCATCGTGGCTCGGCTTCGGATCGATATGGAAGATCGGGGCGGGCAACTGGAACTTTTATTACCTTATGCAACGTTGGAACCTGTGCGTGAATTGTTACTGCAGATGTTCATGGGTGAGAAGTTCGGTCGCGATACAATTTGGGAAACGCACTTGGCAGAAGAACTTTGGGTCACTGATGTAGACCTGGAAGCGGTCATCGACACCCAATTGATGAAGTTACGAGATGTATTTGATCTGAAAGTTGGGTCGCAAATTATGTTGAACGCGACAAAAGACTCACCAGTAAGCCTCGTTTGTGGTGATATTCCTATGTATACAGGACGCATGGGGCATAAGAGTGATAAGATAGCAGTCCAGATTGAAGACCGTGTGGCAAAAAATCCTCGGGATCGCTGATAGCGGTAGCCGCAGTTAATAGGAGAACGCGATGCCTTATACGTTGATCATTGATATTGCCGTCGCTGTTTTGCTCGTGGTTACCATCGGCTATGCCGTAACGCTTAACAGAAGACTGCAACGACTTCGCAAAGACAAAAAAGATTTAGAAAATTTGGCGAGGACATTTGGCGAGTCGACTATTCGCGCAGAAGAGAACATCAATCAGCTTCGCACTGTGGCACAGGCATTAGATATTCAAATGGCTCGTGCACAGTCGCTTCGAGATGATTTAGCATTTTTGAATGACCGGGGCGGTTCAGCTGCAGACCGGTTGGAAGAACTTGTACGTGAAGCGCGCGATGGGCTGGGCGTAGTCCCAACACCACCGAGTGCCGGGCAGACCAAGGCTGCACCGGCCTCAAAGTCACCAAAAGCGCCGTTAACGGCTTCGAAAGAAGAATCAGAGAACATAGAAGGTCGATCAGAGGCGGAGAGAGAACTGCTTCGCGCCTTAAAGGACGCGGGATAAGACCGAAACGGATTAAGCATGATGAAAAAGCTGTTTTCAAAAATACGGTTCTTACCGATTACAATATTTGCCGCAACGCTGATGTTGACGGTTCGTGTTGGTGATATTTGGCAAGGTATCGACACATTGCTCGATGGTTCGATCAAGGTGTCGCAAGCGACCGCGCAAGAAACCGCCAATCCAGAAGCAGCTCCTGAACCGCAAGAATCCTCGGCGGTCCCAGAAGTTGCCTCGCCTGCCAATGATCCTGTTATCGAATCTAGTGGGGCAACGGTCCAAGACGATCCAACCCGTTTGATTTCCGATGACCCGACCCTGCTGACACCAGCAGAGATTGAAATTCTAATGCGCTTGGCCGAGCGGCGCGATTTGCTCGAGAAACGTGAGCGTGAAATCGATGCTCGAGAAGGGCTGCTGCGTGCCGCCGAAATTCGGATTGAACGCCGCGTTGCGGAGCTTGAAGATTTACGTCAAGTGATTGAGACCCGCATCAAGGTATTTGACGCACAACAAGAAGATAAACTTGGCAGCTTGGTTAAGATTTACGAGAACATGAAGCCGAAAGATGCAGCTCGTATTTTTGAAGAGCTGGAGATGACTACGTTGCTAGAGGTTGCCGAACGCATGAAAGAGCGAAAATTGGCGCCCGTGATGGCGCAAATGGGCCCTGAGCGGGCGCGCGAAGTGACCGTAGAATTGAGAGCTCTCCGCGAATTGCCAAACGAGGTTGGGACACTTCCACAATAGTCGCGGTGATGTGATTTGGCATGTAACTGACTGCACAGATAATTTGCGGCCCGCTAAACCAAACACTTAATAGCCTTTAGGCTTGGGAGAACGAGCTTGGCAGTCGATTTGAACATGAAAGTTTTGATCGTCGATGACTACCCAACCATGCTTAAGGTCTTGCAGACAATGCTTCGTCAATTGGGCTTCACAAATATTGACGTCGCTGAAGATGGCGCCGTGGCGCTAGAAAAACTGAAACAAAATACATTTGTCCTCGTTATTTCCGACTGGAATATGGAACCCATGACAGGTTTGGAACTGCTAAAAATAGTTCGAGCTGACGCAGCGATGAGCGATCTTCCCTTCATCATGATCACTGCCGAAAGTTCTGCCGATAATGTAAAAACAGCCAAGGAAGCGGGCGTGTCT